>NZ_JADCKW010000015.1:0-142155 GCF_014982155.1 Enterobacter cloacae complex sp. P16RS2
GCAAAACCCCGCCTTATACCCTTTTATGCACAAAGTTATCCACAATCATGAGCGGATCGCGATGCGATCCCACGAATTGAGCGAGAAGATCAACTATACTAGCGGCAAATATTCTCCTCAGTGCAGGCCCACCCTCATGACCACACAACGCCTCGCCCGCGACTGGCGTCTCCCTACAGCAGGGGTGATGCTGCTGGCACTCCTCTTTGCCGGTTTTACCCTGCATGCGCACTGGAACGCCTTTATCCAGTGGTGCCTCGCCACGCAAATTACGCTGCACCGCTATCTGGTGATGTATCTGCTGCAGCTTAATAACCACCAGTACAGCGGCGGATTATGGCTGTTAACGGGGGCTTTCCTTTATGGTGTCCTTCACGCCATCGGACCCGGGCACGGAAAGTTCATCGTGACGACCTATCTGACCACCAATAAGGAAAGCGAGCTGGCCGCCCGGGTTGTCCCCTTCCTGGGTAGCCTGATGCAGGGCGTCAGCGCCATTCTGTTTGTCTTTATTCTGGCGGTGGGGTTTAACCTCGCCTCGGGGGATATCAGTACCAGCCGCTGGTACGTGGAGAAGATAAGCGCTGTGCTTATTGGCGCATTTGGTGCATTCGTTATTTACCGGGCGCTGAAGAGCCTGCGCCCGCGCAGGATGACTATCTCCGCCATCAAGCCTCTTCATCAGCACGATGAACACTGTGGCTGCGGCCATCACGGCGTAGGTACAGACCTGACGCAGGGCGACTGGAAAACCCGTCTGGGCGTGATTCTGGCAATTGGCGCACGCCCGTGCAGCGGGGCGATCATGATTCTGATGTTTTCGAACGCGCTGGGCATTGTCACCTGGGGAGTGGCCGCGGTCATGACCATGTCTTTGGGCACCGCACTTTCCATTGTGGGGCTTTCCCTGGCTGTACGGTACGCCCGTGAGCGCACGGTGACCTGGTTCGGAGAAAGCGCCTCACTAAGATGGCTGGTGCCAGCAGTCAAAATAGCCGGAGGGATAGTCCTGATCCTGTTTGCGACGGTGCTGTTCCTGACGGTGATCCCCGTCAGCGCCAATGGCGACTACATCGCTGCCGGATGCTAATAAAAGAAAACCCGCCGTTGGCGGGTTTCTTTATTACTCGTTGATGCGTGGATGCTGGTCCACCAGTCGGGAGCGTTTTTTCTGCAGCTCTTCAATCTCTGCGTCAATATCCTCAATCTTCTGCTCTACGTTATCGTAGTGCTCGCGCAGGATCTCTTTCGCTTCCTGGATGTCAGACGCCGCAGGCGTTGCGCCTTTCAGAGGGCGATTCGCCGTCTCCTTCATGGTAAGACCGGTAATCAGACCAATCACCGCAATCACCATCAGGTAATAAGCCGGCATCATCAGGTTCTGCGTGCTCTCGACCAGCGAGGCGGCAAGCGTCGGGGTCAGACCGGCAATCAGCACCGAGATGTTAAAGGCCGCGGCCAGCGCGCTGTAGCGAATATGCGTCGGGAACATCGCGGGCAACGTTGAGGCCATCACCCCGATAAAGCAGTTAAGGATCACCGCCAGCATCAGCAGACCGGCAAAAATCAGCCCCAGCACATCACTGTTAATCAGAATGAATGCCGGAATTGCCAGAGCAAACAGCGCAACGCTTCCCAGAATAATGAACGGTCGACGACCAAAACGGTCACTCAACAGACCCATAATCGGCTGCACAAACAGCATACCCACCATGATGGCGATAATAATCAGCACACCGTGATCTTCCGAGTAGTGCAGGTTATGCGACAGATAGCTCGGCATGTAGGTCAAGAGCATGTAGTAGGTCACGTTGGTCGAAATCACCAGACCAATACAGGTCAGCAGGCTGCGCCAGTGTTTAGTGGCAATCTCTTTGAACGACACCTTCGGACCATCCTGCAGCCCTTCGCGGTCACCCTGCTCAAGTTTATCGACGTGCTGCTGGAAGGCAGGCGTCTCTTCCAGCGCATGACGCAGGTAGAGGCCAATAATCCCCAGCGGCAATGCCAGGAAGAACGGAATACGCCAGCCCCAGTCGAGGAAGTTATCTTCACCCACCACGGTTGAAATCAACACCACGACGCCCGCCCCCAGGACAAACCCGGCAATCGAGCCGAAGTCCAGCCAGCTTCCCATAAAACCGCGCTTACGGTCCGGGGAATACTCGGCGACGAAGATCGAGGCACCGGTATATTCACCGCCTACAGAGAAGCCCTGCGCCATCTTACAAATCAGCAAGAGAATGGGTGCCCAAATGCCGATGGTGGCGTAAGACGGTATAAGGCCGATACAGAATGTACTGATCGACATAATGACGATGGTGATGGCCAGGATCTTCTGACGACCATATTTATCGCCGAGCATACCGAAGAACAGACCGCCCAGCGGGCGAATCAGGAAGGGAACGGAGAACGTACCCAGTGCGGCGATCATCTGCAGGCTGGGATCGGCCCCGGGGAAAAACACTTTACCTAACGCATAGGCCACAAAGCCGTAGACACCAAAATCGAACCATTCCATCGCATTACCGAGCGAGGCTGCGGTAATGGCTTTACGCAGCTTTGCGTCATCAATAATGGTGACGTCGCGAAGCGTGATGGGTTTAATCTTTTTCCTTCTCAGCATAGCTATCCTCGTTGACTCGGCCCTGTCTGTTTCACAGTCCAGTTAGCGTTCTGTGAACCATGGGATCCGCTCCATGCGAATCGCCTTATTCAAGCGTAGCAGGTTTACTTACATTGACGTTTTACGTCGATACAACCGAACCTGTTGACGCCTGCCTGGGCAGTTAATGACCTTTTTACCCTACCAGCGTTTATATTTGTGATCAACTTCACACATATTTTCGCGTCTCGTCAACTCAGTCCAATTTTTGTCAAGGAGTGCAAATAAGCACTTCCTTACCCCACCTAAAGGACATCCTCCCGCGCGTCATTATTTCTTTCTTAACGGAAAAACAAACCACGTTAATTCACATCAGGTTTACATAAATTTTCATCAACAGGAACCGACCTCAGGTTTTACATTGAATATGTGATGGATATAACTAAAACAGTGTTTTATTTTCATTGAATCAATATTCCAATGATCGCATCATAAATCCGAATTCAGCGTTTTATGTGTTTAAGAAAAAGGTTAATTGAGAGCACGCATTTAATTTTGTTGCAGGGCTTTCGAAAAAACACCGCAAGCAATACGAGCAATCTATTGAATTTATTGACTAATTTCTAACACCTATCACCCGTCCTGCGGGTTCCGATGTGAGGTTTGTCTATGAAGATTAAAGCCACGATAGAACGTATACCCGGCGGCATGATGCTGGTTCCGCTGGTGCTGGGCGCCATCCTGAATACTCTTGCTCCCGATACCGGAGCCTATTTCGGTGGTTTCACAAAAGGCATGATAACAGGCACGGTTCCCATTCTTGCCGTCTGGTTTTTTTGTATCGGCGCATCCATTAATTTGCGGGCAACGGGGACAGTATTACGGAAATCCGGGACGCTGGTGATAACCAAAATAGCGGTAGCCTGGGCGGTGGCAATGATATGCGCGATGTTCATTCCGGAGAATGGAATTCAGACCGGGTTCTTTGCGGGTTTATCGGTCCTGGCGATTGTCTCGGCAATGGATATGACCAACGGCGGATTGTACGCCAGCCTGATGAACCAGTACGGAACGAAAGAAGAGTCCGGCGCATTTGTGCTGATGTCTCTGGAGTCCGGCCCATTGATGACGATGCTGATCCTGGGGTCTGCTGGCCTGGCCTCGTTTGAACCGCACCACTTTGTCGGCGCAATCCTGCCCTTCCTGGTCGGTTTCGCCCTTGGCAATCTCGACCGCGATCTGCGTGATTTCTTCAGCAAAGCCACGCCGGTGCTAATCCCGTTCTTCGGTTTCGCACTGGGGAACACCATCAACCTGAAGGTCATTCTCGATACCGGCCTGCTGGGCATTGTGCTGGGTGTCGCCGTGATCGTCATCACCGGTATTCCGCTGATTATTGCCGACCGCGTAATCGGAGGAGGAAACGGCACGGCCGGTGTCGCCGCCTCTTCAGCCGCGGGGGCTGCTGTTGCAAACCCGGTGATTATCGCCCAAATTAACCCGGCCTTCGAACCGGTCGCCGCTTCAGCGACGGCGCTGGTTGCCGCGAGCGTAATTGTCACCGCGATTCTGGTCCCCATCATCACGGCGCTGTATGCGAAACGCTACGGGAATATGCAAGTGTCCCTGCCTGAACCAAAGCCGATAGAAATGAATCATTAACACACCGCACCATTCCCTCTCCCAACGGGGAGAGGGTGAGGGATTTACCCAAAAATCTCTTCCACCATCCCGTCCACCAGCCGTTTTGCCGAACAAAGCCTCGGCATACCCAGCGCGACGGTCTGCCAGTTTTGCGTCACTGACCAGCTCACCGGATGTTGATCCGCCTGACACCAGTCCCCCAGCCAGCCCAGCATGTCTTTATGATCGATTAAACCCGGAGAGGCTGGCGTTGTCAGCCACTGGTGATAGAAATGGCGGGTCGTGGGGGACGCATTGATGCCCTGTGCCAGATAGTTAGCCGCCATGCTGCGCAGGTTATCCTTAAGCATTGCCGCCACATCTTCATTCGCGAGGCGGCATGCGTCACCAAATGCCCCCCAGCGCAGCTCTTCCAGGACGATAAAACAACGCCCGGCCAGCGACCAGCCATCATAATGCCCGGCCCGCCAGCGGGTAAAAATCTGCTCGCTGTGCTCACCCGCCTGCACCGTCAGCCCGCGCTGGGTTAGCGCCTTCTCTTTATATGCGGTGCGTTGGGTAAAATGAGAGGCGAGTTCAGCGTACTGCTGCATCAGCCCCGGGGACTGCTGGGCGCGCGGGTGAGTCTGCTGGCGCAAAGCAATCAGTTTCTCTGCCATCAGCGTCAGCGCGAGATGACCCGGGTCAAGCATGCCGGCCAGTTTTTCCGCCAGCCCCAGGCGCAGCGCTGCATTTTCATTGAGCATACCCGCCATCGCCCAGGGGCGTAGCCGGGTATGCGTCATGATTTCCTGAGTCAAACGCTCACGAAACTGAAGCTGTTGTGGTCCCAGGTGAGGATGGCGCGCCGCGTCCACTCCCTGCACCAGATCGACCATAAATTTTGGATTAATACACTCCAGCGTTCGCCCGGGACCGTCCAGTAGTGGTGTTGTCATGGTTGCTCTGCCGCGAATAGAGTTTGAATATCATCGCGTAACAGTCGGGTATCTTCCTGTATCCACGTCGCAGTCGTAATACTTTGCTTCAACAGCTGGCAGAGCGCTCGGGTTGAATGCTCATTCTGTTGACGTACTGCGAGGCTATCACGCAAGCTTTCCTGTAACCCGGTCAGGCACAGCGAAAATTCTGCAAAGAACGTCGCCATTCCTGCCGTAACAGAGACATCGACCTGCGCGGACAAAGCTTTACGTATTTGTTCACAAAACAGCTCAATATGTTGCTTAAATTTGTCATGCAGCTGCGCAATATCGATAACATAGCGCGTGCGCGTTTCCACATACTCATCCCAGCCCCAGCCCGGATTATTGAGCCAGCGAGAGACCGTTTCTCGCATGCTGCTCCCGCCTGATGACGGGCCTGCCTGGCTGTCATCCTGCGCTATCGCATCGTTAAACAGCCCCCGCGTATTGAAGTTGAGCTGGTGAGCCTGAAACGCCGGGAAACTGATTCGCGCCCGAAAACCCGCATGGCTCAGATGCTCTTTAATACGCGTTTCGATGGGGCGCATGGCCTCGTTCAGGGAACGCGCCAGCGTAGATTCAAGCTGGTCGAAGCGTAACGCCAGCTCCCGGCAGATTTTCGTCTGTTCATCCAGCATCACCCGTTCGCAGGAGGAGCGGATTTTACTCAGCGCGATCTGCGCCTTCCCTTCATCGTCCAGAACCAGTTGCTTCAGCTCGTCACCGTGAGGGTTCTGCCGATCGATGCCTGCCAAATCAAGAATATGCTGAGCGCTGAACACCTCGCCAATCGCCTGGTTAAGCGCGATTTTTTGCGCTCCCATAAAGTCCGCGGTGGCGTTCAGCGCCTCCTCAACTTCATGTTTCACCTCATCACTCACCACGCTCTGACGTGTCTGGAGAAGCGCCATGTCCTCTTCCAGACGTGCGATATTCAGTTCCAGCGCCTCAAAGGCAACCGTCAGCCCCTGATAGCGGAAGTCGAGGTACTCCCGGGCATTTTGTGCGTAGTTGAGCAGCTTGTGCGAGGCCGAACGCAGCGCGTAAAGCGAGGAATTGGCATAGGCGGCGTAGATCAGCTTGCGTATCGGTTGTTCGAAAAGCGAATCTTCCCAGAGCAAATCGGCAGCATGACGAATATGGTCGATATCGTCCAGGTCCTCCGTACGCCAGCGCCGCCCAAGCGCCGCTTCGGCAAAGTCCTGCACCCAGGGTTGCTCCTGATGATCCGGCAATTGTCCGTGGTTACTCATCTCGTAGCGAGCGCGGTTTGCCAGATAGGCCCACATGGACGAAACGGGGTAGATCTGGCCAGGCGAAATATTGCCTTTCATTAAGGTGCCGGAGATCATCGCCCGGATCTGCTCTTCATCGTCGCTATTGCGATCTTTCTGATCGAACTTATTGACCAGCGCATACAGCGGCACGGATTTTCCCGCCGCAGAAATGGCCTGGCGGACTTCTTCATCAGAGATAGATTTAAGCTGGGTATAATCCATCACGGCCAGCACCGCCGACGCGCGGGACAACTGCTCGCTGAGCATTTTTTGCAGATGCGGCTGTCCGGCCTCATTCGGCCCGGGCGTATCGAGCAGAGTCAGCTGTCCGAGGTGAGCATCCAGACCCGCAAGATGCACGAACTCCACTTCAATCACCGGAATATGTTCGATGGCGGCGTATTCAGAGAAGGGAAACTCCACGCCTAACGCCTGGGAAAGTCTCACCAGGTCGTTGAGGCTTTTCAGACAATAAAATATCGGCTGCGCGCCCAGGTGATGCTTCTCAAAAGCCTCTCCTTTTTCAATGCGCTCCAGCAGCGTATTCATGTCTTTATCAATTTCCAGATGCTGAGCGAGCTTTCCGCGATCGTAATCGCATAGCTTTTTCTGTAGCAGTTGGATCAATTCATCAATGGGCGAGGCATGTGAGAAATGCAGCACCGGCTCCTTCTGACCCGGCGTGTGGCGAATCAGAGTAGGGAGCGCCGTCATCGGACGATTGCGGTTCGGCAACACTTCGGTCCCCACAATCGCATTAATGGTCGTCGATTTCCCCGCTTTCATAGTGCCCACAATAGCCAGGACCATTTCCAGCCGGGTTATTTTTCGTAATTCATTATTCAGCATCGCCTGCTGCGCGTCGACACCGCGCGCACTAAAATGCAAAGGTAAAACGTTGTTCTTTTCACCCGTAATAGCAGCCGCGGTGCTCTCCAGCATCGCAGTCGGCATTGATTTCAAGGTATCAAGGTTTTGCAGGGCGAGCTGTAACAAACGCTCAGCTTCCTGGCTTAATTCAAAAATGGTCTGTGTGTGCATGATAAAAGCCTTTCCTTAACGCAAATTTATTACTTTTATTAAGCCACTGGTATTAATTATGTTGTTCAGGCTTATATGATTACGTGTGGAAAACATGTTCGCCGAAATATAACTGATTGATGATAATCAGAAATATTTCGCTATCCTTGCATGGCGTGTATAGCTCCCCTCCTGGCCTGACGGCCAAAGGAAAAAAGCGTAGCCCAATTTTAAGAAACTTCAGGATATATCATCATTATTTACCCACCTAAAAAGAGAGGTAATACGCCCCTGCCAAAAGATATGGATGGCAGCGAAGTCAGGAGATAAATAACGATGTGTCGCTTCACCTTATCCGAAATGAAGGAGCGTAGCAATTTGCTGCAATAAAATATTCGATATATTTAGCGTCATTTCTTCCCAACGTGTTAATGAGGTAAGCATCGCTTAACTGACTGACAGGAAGTGTCACTCCCGATAGGCTTTTTGCATTTTTTTAATTCACAATGTCACCGACAAACGTGTGGATTTGCGCTATACTTGCCGCCTTTTTCGGCACGCTGCCGTCATTTAGCTGGCACTTTCCAGCGCGTTTACACTTTTTGAGGATACCGATATGTCACTCCCACACTGCCCAAAATGCAATTCTGAATACACCTATGAAGATAATGGCATGTTCATCTGCCCGGAATGCGCTCACGAATGGAACGATGCCGAACCATCACACGATGCTGATGCACTTGTCGTCAAAGATGCGAACGGCAATCTGCTGGCGGACGGCGACAGCGTAACCGTGATTAAAGATCTGAAAGTGAAAGGCAGTTCTTCCATGCTGAAGATCGGCACCAAAGTGAAGAATATCCGTCTGGTTGAAGGCGATCATAATATCGACTGCAAAATTGACGGCTTCGGTCCGATGAAGCTGAAATCAGAGTTCGTGAAAAAGAACTGATTTACCCGCCCGGTGGCGCTTCGCTTACCGGGTTTTCGGGAACTACACTTAACGAGCTTTTCTTACGTGAGGTAAAGATTATGCCGTTAAGTCCCTACATCTCGTTCGCCGGCAATTGTGCAGAAGCCACTTCTTTCTACCAGCAAGCCGTCGGCGCAGAGCTTCTCTATAAAATCACCTTCGGCGAAATGCCAAAAAGCGATAACAGCGAAGAAGGCTGTCCGTCCGGTATGCAATTTCCGGATTCGGCTATCGCTCACTCCAACGTCCGCATTGCGGGCAGCGATATCATGATGAGCGACGGGATGCCGCCGGGCAGCAACGCGCAGTACGCGGGCTTCACGCTGGTACTCGACACTCAGGACGTTAATGAAGGCAAGCGCTGGTTCGACAACCTCGCCGCGGGCGGGAATATCGACATGGCCTGGCAGGAAACCTTCTGGGCACACGGTTTCGGTAAAGTCACCGATAAATACGGCGTGCCGTGGATGATTAACGTCGTTAAGCAACAGCACTAATTTTCGGGCGGTGGGCGGTCTGCCTCCGCCTGTCATCAAACTCCGCTCAACTCTTCAAACTCCCGCAACCCAGACTTAACCCAAATGTCACATTGATGCGCCAGCATGAGGCCACATTTATCGTGAGGCCCAGCACATGCAAACCGTCATCCGCGTCGAGAAACTGAGCAAGACCTTCAATCACAATAAGGCTCTGCATGCCGTTGATCTGACCGTCCAGCAGGGCGACATGGTGGCGCTTCTCGGGCCTTCTGGCTCGGGTAAATCTACCCTACTGCGTCATTTAAGCGGCCTTATCACCTGCGATAAAACGCCGGAAAGCCACGTCGAGCTGCTGGGCAATACCGTGCAGCGCGCGGGGCGTCTCGCCAGCGATATCCGCAAGAGCCGCGCCCAGACGGGCTACATCTTCCAGCAGTTCAACCTGGTGAACCGCCTGACGGTGCTGGAGAACGTCCTGATTGGCGCGCTCGGCAGCACCCCGTTCTGGCGCACCTGTCTGCGCTGGTTCTCTCCTTCGCAAAAACAGGAAGCCTTGCAGGCGCTGACCCGCGTCGGCATGGCGCATTTTGCCCACCAGCGCGTCTCCACCCTGTCCGGTGGACAACAGCAGCGCGTAGCGATTGCCCGCGCCCTAATGCAAAAAGCGCAAATCATTCTCGCTGACGAACCCATTGCCTCGCTGGACCCGGAGTCCGCCCGCATCGTGATGGAAACCCTGCGCGACATTAACCAGAACGACGGCATCACCGTGGTGGTCACGCTGCATCAGGTGGATTACGCCCTGCGCTACTGCGAACGCATTGTCGCCCTGCGTCAGGGACATGTGTTCTTTGATGGCGCGAGCCATCAGTTTGATAACGAACGTTTTGACCATCTCTACCGCAGCATTAACCGCGTCGAAGAGAACGCGCAGGCTGCTTAATTAAACCCGATCCGAGGAAAGTACATGAGCTACAAAGCCGTTGCCGCGCTGGCCTTTACCAGCATGTTCAGCCTCAGCACCCTGTTAAGCCCGGCGTATGCACAAGAGCAGGAAAAAGCGCTGAACTTCGGCATTATTTCGACGGAATCACAGCAGAACCTGAAGCCTCAGTGGGAACCCTTCCTGAAAGATATGGAAACCAGGCTGGGAATCAAAGTGAACGCCTTCTTCGCCCCGGACTACGCGGGCATCATCCAGGGGATGCGCTTTAATAAAGTGGACATCGCCTGGTACGGCAACCTCTCCGCAATGGAAGCGGTGGACCGCGCGAACGGTCAGGTATTTGCCCAGACCGTTGCGGCAGATGGCTCCCCGGGCTACTGGAGCGTGCTGATCGTCAACAAAGACAGCCCGATCAACAACCTCAACGACATGCTCGCCAAACGCAAAGAGCTGACCTTCGGCAACGGCGACCCGAACTCCACCTCCGGCTACCTTGTCCCCGGCTACTACGTCTTCGCCAAAAACAACGCCTCCGCCAGCGACTTCAAGCGCACGGTGAACGCCAGCCATGAAACCAACGCTCTGGCCGTGGCCAACAAGCAGGTGGACGTTGCTACCAACAACACCGAGAACCTCGACAAGCTGAAAACTTCCGCGCCGGACAAGCTGAAAGAGATCAAGGTCATCTGGAAGTCGCCGCTGATCCCGGGCGACCCGATCGTCTGGCGTAAAAACCTCTCCGAGAGCACCAAGGACAAGGTTTACGACTTCTTCATGACCTATGGCAAAACGCCGGAAGAGAAAGCGGTCCTGGAACGTCTTGGCTGGGCACCGTTCCGCCCGTCAAGCGACCTGCAGCTGGTCCCGATTCGCCAGCTGGCGCTGTTTAAAGAGATGCAGGGCGTGAAGGACAACAAAGGGCTGAAGGACGACGAGAAGACCAGCAAAGTGGCCGCAATTGAGGCGCAGCTGGAAGACCTCGATCGCCTGACCGCCGCGCTCGGTGCGATGACGAGCGTGAATAAAGCGGTGCAGTAGTGCCTTTCTCCCTCTCCCCGTGGGAGAGGGCCGGGGTGAGGGCATCAGCGCGGACATTTCCCCCTCACCCTAACCCTCTCCCTCAGGGAGAGGGGGCTAAACCCAAAGGAGCCAACATGCAAACCATCACCCTACCGCCGCCTAAGCGCAGCTGGTTCTCGCTCATAAGCTGGGCCATCCTGCTGGCGGTGCTGGTTATCTCCTGGAAGGGCGCGGAAATGGATCCGCTGCTGCTCTTCAAAGACGCGGGCAACATGGCGACCTTCGCCGCCGACTTCTTCCCGCCGGACTTCAGCCAGTGGCAGGACTATCTCAGCGAAATGGCGGTCACCCTGCAAATCGCCGTCTGGGGCACCGCCCTTGCCGTCGTTCTCTCCATTCCGTTTGGCCTGATGAGCGCCGAAAACATCGTGCCGTGGTGGGTATACCAGCCGATGCGTCGCCTGATGGACGCCTGTCGCGCCATCAATGAAATGGTCTTTGCGATGCTGTTCGTGGTCGCCGTTGGCCTGGGTCCGTTCGCGGGCGTCATGGCGCTGTTCATCCACACCACCGGCGTGCTCTCCAAGCTGCTTTCTGAAGCGGTCGAAGCCATCGAGCCCGGCCCGGTGGAAGGCATCCGCGCAACGGGCGCCAACAAAATCGAAGAGATCCTCTACGGCGTCCTGCCGCAGGTCATGCCACTCCTGATCTCCTACTCCCTGTACCGCTTTGAGTCCAACGTCCGCTCCGCGACGGTGGTCGGCATGGTGGGCGCAGGCGGGATTGGCGTCACCCTGTGGGAAGCGATTCGCGGTTTCCAGTTCCAGCAAACCTGCGCCCTGATGGTGCTCATCATCGTCACCGTCAGCCTGCTGGATTTCCTCTCTCAACGTTTGCGTAAGCACTTCATCTGAGAAGCGAGGCTTTGTTTTCTATGCACTTATCCAGACATCCGACCAGCTACCCCACCCGCTGGCAAGAGATTGCCGCAAAGCTCGAAGTGGAGTTGCGCACGCACTACCGCTGCGGAGACTACCTGCCCGCCGAGCAGCAGCTTGCCGACCGCTATGAAGTGAACCGCCACACCCTGCGTCGCGCCATTGACCAGCTGGTCGAGCGCGGCTGGGTCCAGCGCCGTCAGGGCGTGGGCGTGCTGGTGCTGATGCGCCCGTTCGACTACCCGCTGAACGCCCAGGCGCGCTTTAGCCAGAACCTGCTGGATCAGGGCAGCCACCCGACCAGCGAAAAGCTGCTCTCGGTATTGCGTCCGGCCTCCAGCCACGTGGCGGATGCGCTGGGTATTCAGGAGGGCGACGACGTCATTCACCTGCGCACCCTGCGTCGCGTTAACGGCGTGGCGGTATGCCAGATAGACCACTACTTTGCGGACCTCGCCCTCTGGCCCGTGCTCCAGCATTTCTCCAGCGGCTCGCTGCATGATTTTCTTCAGGATGCGACCGGCATTGCGCTCAAGCGCACCCAGACGCGCATCAGCGCCCGTCGCGCGCAGGCGAAAGAGAGCAAGGTTCTCGAAATCCCCAATATGGCCCCGCTGCTCTGCGTACGCACCCTCAACCACCGTGACGGCGAGATCAACGCGACGGAATACTCCGTCAGCCTGACCCGCGCCGACATGATCGAATTCACCATGGAGCACTGAATGCACTTCGACACCGCAACCCGACAGCGCTGGATGCGCGTGCTGGCCCAAAGCCAGCCTGCCGCGCTCTCTGCCCGCATGAGCGCCCTTAGTCTGGCACCTGATTACGACACCCTTCGCGCCCCGGAGATCGGCCTCGTTCAGATCCAGGCGCGCATGGGCGGCACCGGCGAGCGCTTTTTCGCCGGAGACGCCACCCTCACCCGCGCAGCGATCCGTCTGAACAGCGGCACGCTGGGCTACAGCTACGTGCTCGGGCGTGATAAAGCCCACGCCGAGCGCTGCGCGGTGATCGACGCGCTTTTACAGGAACAACCTTATTTCCAGACGTTAATGGAAATCCTTATTGCCCCGCTGGAAGCCGACCGCGCCGCGCGCATTGCCGCGCGTCAGGCCGAAGTGAATACCAGCCGGGTCGACTTCTTTACGCTCGTTCGCGGAGACAACGCATGACGCTTCAACCTGCTTTTACCCTGGCCGTCCAGGATGCCCAACACAGTTTTCGTCGCCTGCTGAAGGCGATGAGCGAGCCGGGCACGATCGTCTCGCTGCACCAGCTCTCCCAGGGCTGGCTGCCGCTGAACCTGGCGACCACCAGCGTGCTGCTGACGCTTGCCGATAACGACACCCCGGTGTGGCTTTCGGGCGCGCTGTCGAACGATATCGCCAGCCAGAACCTGCGTTTTCACACCAGCGCTCCGCTGGTCGATCAGCCCCAGCAGGCGGTTTTTGCCGTGGCTGACGAGCAAATCAGCCATGAGCAATTGAACGCCCTGAGCGAAGGCAGCGCCGTCGCCCCGGAAACCAGCGCCACGCTGATCCTGCAGGTCTCCAGCCTGAGCGGCGGCCGCATGCTGCGCCTCACGGGGGCGGGCATCGCCGACGAACGCATGGTCGCACCGCAGCTGCCGGAGTGCATCATTCACGAGCTGACCGAGCGCCCGCACCCGTTCCCGCTGGGCATTGACCTGATCCTGACCTGCGGCGAGCGCCTGCTGGCAATCCCGCGGACCACCCACGTGGAGGTGTGCTGATGTACGTTGCCGTCAAGGGGGGCGAGAAGGCCATCGCCGCCGCCCATGCGCTACAGACGCACAGACGACGGGGTGATGAACGGCTTCCCGAGCTGAGCGTCGCCCAGATTGAACAGCAGCTAAACCTCGCGGTCGACCGGGTGATGACCGAAGGCGGCATCGCCGACCGCGAGCTGGCGGCGCTGGCCCTGAAGCAGGCCAGCGGCGACAACGTGGAAGCCATCTTCCTGCTGCGCGCCTACCGCACCACGCTTGCCAGACTGGCGGTAAGCGAGCCGGTGAACACGGCGGAGATGCGCCTGGAACGCCGCATTTCTGCCGTTTATAAAGACGTTCCCGGCGGCCAGCTGCTTGGCCCCACGTACGACTACACCCACCGCCTGCTGGATTTTACCCTGCTGGCGAACGGCGAAGCGCCGACGCTCAGCACCTCCGATGCCGAACAGGAACCGTCTCCGCACGTCTTCAGCCTGCTGGCAAAACAGGGCCCGGCGAAGGCGGAAGAAGATTCTGGCGCGCAGCCGGATGACATCACCCGCACGCCGCCGGTTTACCCGTGCTCGCGCTCGTCCCGCCTGCAGCAGCTGATGCGCGGCGACGAAGGCTATCTGCTGGCGCTGGCCTACTCCACCCAGCGCGGCTACGGGCGCAACCACCCGTTTGCAGCCGAAATTCGCAGCGGCTACATCGACGTCGAGATCGTACCGGAAGAGCTGGGTTTTGCGGTGAACGTCGGCGAACTGCTGATGACCGAATGTGAAATGGTCAACGGTTTCGTCGCCCCGGAAGACGAAGACCCGCACTTTACCCGCGGCTACGGGCTGGTATTCGGCATGGGCGAGCGCAAGGCCATGGCAATGGCGCTGGTCGACCGCGCACTCCAGGCGCCGGACTACGGCGAGCACGTTGCAGGCCCGGCGCAGGACGAAGAGTTCGTGCTGGCCCACGCGGATAACGTTGAGGCCGCCGGTTTTGTCTCGCACCTCAAGCTGCCGCACTACGTCGATTTCCAGGCCGAACTGGAACTGCTGAAACGCCTGCAACGGGAGCGCAAAAATGGCTAACTTAAGCGGCTACAACTTTGCCTATCTGGATGAGCAAACCAAACGCATGATCCGCCGCGCCATCTTAAAAGCGGTGGCCATTCCGGGCTATCAGGTGCCGTTCGGCGGCCGCGAAATGCCGATGCCCTACGGCTGGGGCACGGGAGGTATTCAGATCACAGCCAGCGTGATAGGCGAGGCGGACGTGCTGAAGGTCATCGACCAGGGCGCCGACGACACCACCAACGCCGTGTCGATCCGCAGCTTCTTCCAGCGCGTCACCGGCGTCAATACCACCGAAAAAACCGAAGACGCCACGCTGATCCAGACCCGACACCGCATCCCGGAAACCCCGCTCACTGAAGATCAGATTTTGATTTTCCAGGTGCCGATCCCGGAGCCGCTGCGCTTTATCGAGCCGCGCGAAACGGAAACCCGCACCATGCACGCGCTGGAAGAGTACGGCGTCATGCAGGTGAAGCTGTATGAGGACATCGCCCGCTTCGGCCATATCGCCACCACCTACGCCTACCCGGTGAAGGTGAACGGGCGCTACGTGATGGACCCGTCGCCAATCCCAAAATTCGATAACCCGAAGATGGACATGATGCCCGCCCTGCAGCTTTTCGGCGCCGGGCGCGAAAAACGCATCTACGCCGTTCCGCCTTATACGCGTGTCGAAAGCCTGGATTTCGACGATCACCCGTTTACGGTGCAGGAGTGGGACGAGCCGTGCGCCATCTGCGGATCCAAACACAGCTATCTGGACGAAGTGGTGCTGGACGATACGGGCAAACGGATGTTTGTCTGCTCCGACACCGATTACTGCCGCCAACAGAGCGAGGCGAACGGCCAATGAAACCGCTGCTTTCGGTTAATAACCTGACTCACCTGTATGCGCCGGGCAAAGGCTTTAGCGACGTATCGTTCGAGCTGTGGCCGGGCGAGGTGCTGGGGATCGTCGGCGAGTCCGGCTCCGGCAAAACGACCCTGCTGAAGTCCATCTCCGCGCGCCTGACGCCGCAGAACGGCGACATTTTGTATGAGGGCGCCTCGCTGTACGGCATGAGCGAGGCCGAGCGCCGCCGCCTGCTGCGCACCGAGTGGGGCGTGGTGCATCAGCACCCGATGGACGGCCTGCGCCGTCAGGTCTCCGCCGGGGGCAACATCGGCGAACGCCTGATGGCTACCGGCGCGCGCCACTACGGCAACATCCGCGCCACCGCCCAGCACTGGCTGATCGATGTGGAAATCCCCGCCTCACGCATCGACGACCTGCCGACAACCTTCTCCGGCGGGATGCAGCAGCGCCTGCAGATTGCGCGCAACCTGGTCACCCATCCGAAGCTGGTGTTTATGGATGAACCCACCGGCGGGCTGGACGTCTCCGTGCAGGCGCGCCTGCTCGATCTGCTGCGCGGCCTGGTGGTGGATCTGAACCTCGCGGTGGTGATTGTCACCCACGATTTAGGCGTTGCGCGCCTGCTGGCGGACCGTCTTCTGGTAATGAAGCAGGGCCAAGTGGTGGAAAGTGGGTTAACCGACCGGGTGCTCGACGATCCGCACCATCCGTACACCCAGCTGCTGGTGTCGTCCGTATTGCAGAATTAAGAGGCCAACATGATCCGCGTAGAAAACGTAAGTAAGACCTTTGTGCTCCACCAGCAAAACGGCGTGCGCCTGCCGGTGCTGCAAAATGCCTCTCTGGAGGTCAGCCGCGGTGAATGCGTGGTGCTGCACGGCCATTCCGGCAGCGGAAAATCCACCCTGCTGCGCTCCCTGTACGCTAACTACCTCCCGGACGAAGGCCACATCCGCATTCGCCACAACGATGAGTGGGTCGATCTAATGCAGGCCCCCGCGCGTAAAGTGCTGGAAGTGCGCCGCACGACGATCGGCTGGGTGAGCCAGTTTCTGCGGGTGATCCCGCGGATCTCCGCCCTGGACGTGGTGATGCAGCCCCTGCTGGATCTCGGCGTGCCGCGCGAAGCCTGTGCCGCCAAAGCCGCCAGCCTGCTGACGCGCCTCAACGTGCCGGAGCGTCTGTGGCACCTCGCTCCGTCGACCTTTTCCGGCGGCGAGCAGCAGCGCGTCAATATCGCCCGCGGATTTATCGTCGATTACCCGATTTTACTTCTGGATGAACCCACCGCCTCGCTCGACGGTAAAAACAGCGCCGCCGTGGTGGAGCTGATCGAACAGGCCAAAGCGCGCGGCGCGGCGATCGTCGGGATCTTCCACGACGACGCCGTACGCAGCCGCGTGGCGGACAGATTGCACCCGATGGGGACAAACGCATGATTATCAATAACGTCAGGCTGGTGCTGGAAAATGAAGTCGTTAATGGCTCGGTTGAAGTTCATGAAGGCGTTATTCGCGCCTTTGCCGAAACCCAGAGCCGTACTCCTGAAGCGATGGACGGTGAAGGCGGCTGGCTGCTGCCGGGGCTGATTGAGCTTCATACCGATAATCTGGACAAATTCTTCACCCCGCGCCCGAAGGTCGACTGGCCCGCCCATTCGGCGATGAGCAGCCACGACGCGCTGATGGTCGCCAGCGGCATCACCACCGTGCTGGACGCGGTGGCGATTGGTGACGTGCGCGACGGCGGCGACCGCCTGGAGAATCTCGAGAAGATGATCAACGCCGTGGAGGAGACGCAAAAACGCGGCCTCAACCGCGCCGAGCACCGTCTCCACCTGCGCTGCGAGCTGCCGCACCACACCACCCTGCCGCTGTTTGAAAAGCTGGTCGGACGCGAGCCGGTCTCGCTGGTCTCCCTGATGGACCACTCGCCGGGGCAGCGCCAGTTCGCCAACATTGAAAAGTATCGCGAATACTATCAGGGCAAATATTCTCTCAGCGATGCCGAGATGGCGCGCTACGAGGAAGAGCAGTTGGCGCTTGCGGCGCAGTGGTCGCAGCCAAACCGTCTCAGGATTGCCGCGATGTGTCGGGACCGCAATATCGCGCTGGCCAGCCATGACGACGCCACGCACGATCACGTGTGTGAATCCCACCAGCTTGGTAGCGTGATCGCCGAATTTCCCACCACGTTTGAAGCAGCGGAAGCCTCCCGCAGGCACGGTATGAACGTGCTGATGGGCGCGCCAAATATCGTGCGCGGCGGATCGCACTCCGGCAACGTGGCGGCAAGCAAGCTCGCTTCCCTCGGCCTGCTGGATATCCTCTCGTCCGACTACTACCCCGCCAGCCTGCTGGATGCGGCGTTCCGGGTTGCCGACGACGAGAACAACACCTTTACGCTGCCGCAGGCGATTCGACTGGTGACGAAAAACCCGGCCTCGGCGCTTAATCTTCAGGATCGCGGGGAAATCGCCGAGGGTAAACGCGCGGATCTGGTACTCGCCCACCGCAAGGGCGAGCACGTTCACATCGACCACGTCTGGCGTCAGGGAAAAAGGGTGTTCTGATGGGAAGGCTCATCTGGTTAATGGGGCCCTCCGGCTCCGGTAAAGACAGCCTGCTGTCCGCCTTACGGCAGCGGGAACATCCGCAGCTGCTGGTCGCGCACCGCTATATTACCCGCGCGGCCAATGCAGGGAGTGAAAACCATATCGCCCTGAGCGAGCAGGAGTTTTTTACCCGCGCCGGGCAAAACCTGCTGGCGCTGAGCTGGCACGCCAACGGCTTTTACTATGGCGTGGGCATCGAAATCGACCTCTGGCTGCACGCGGGTTTTGACGTGCTGGTTAACGGCTCGCGTGCGCATCTGCCACAAGCGCGCGCCCGCTATGAGGCGGCCCTGCTGCCGGTCTGTCTGCAGGTTTCGCCGGACGTCCTGCGCAGCCGGTTGCAGAACCGGGGGCGTGAATCAGCCCGTGAAATCGATCTGCGGCTTGAGCGCGCGGCCCGCTATGCCCCGTCCGACTGCCACATCCTCAATAACGACGGAAGTTTGCTACAGTCAGTCGATACCTTTTTATCGCTTATCCGTCAGAAGGAGAAACAGCATGCCTGACTGCCAGCTTCGCCCCGCCACCGCCGACGATGCGCAGATTGTTTACGCCCTTATCTGCGAACTGAAGCAGGCAGAGTTCGACCATCAGGCGTTCCACGCCGGATTTCTTGCCAACCTTCAGGATCACAATATGCGCTACCAGCTTGCCGAGCTGGGCGGACATGTTGTCGGCATGATCGGCCTGCATATGCAGTTTCACCTCCATCACGCGCGCTGGATCGGCGAGATCCAGGAGCTGGTGGTGATGCCGCAGGCGCGAGGGTTAAAGGTCGGAAGTCAGCTGCTGGCCTGGGCGGAAGAGGTAGCGCGACAGGCCGGCGCGGAGCTGACCGAACTTTCCACCAGCGTGAAGCGCACCGACGCGCACCGTTTTTACGTTCGTGAAGGATACACGCAGAGCCATTTCCGATTCACCAAACCGCTGTAGAGGTGCGCTATGAGTCTGACCATCACGTTGACGGGAACGGGTGGCGCCCAGCTGGTGCCGGTCTTTGGCTGCGACTGCGCGGCCTGCCGCCGGGCGCGCCTGCAGGACAACTATCGCCGTCGCCCGTGCAGCGCGGTGGTGAAATTCAACGATGCCGTCACCCTGCTGGATGCCGGTATTCCGCACCTGATGGACGACTGGCCGGCGGGCAGCTTCCAGCAGTTTTTGCTCACCCATTACCATATGGATCACGTTCAGGGGCTGTTCCCCTTGCGCTGGGGCGTGGGGGCGACGATCCCGGTTTACGGTCCGCCGGACGACGCCGGATGCGACGACCTGTTTAAGCACCCCGGCATTCTGGATTTCAGCCACAGGGTCGAACCGTTTGTGATGTTTGAGCTTCAGGGTTTGCGGGTCACGCCGCTGCCGCTCAACCATTCGAAACTGACCTTCGGGTATTTGCTGGAATCGGCCCACAGCCGCGTGGCCTGGCTTTCCGATACCGCCGGATTGCCGGAAAAAACGGTGAAGTTCCTGCTCAACAACCAGCCGCAGGCAATAATTATCGACTGCAGCCATGAACCGCGCGAGGAAACGCCGCGAAACCATTGCGACTTAAATACCGTGATTGCGTTAAACGAGATAATTGGCTGCCCGCAGGTGATCCTGACGCACATCAGCCATCAGTTTGACGTGTGGATGATGGATAACCCGCTGCCGCAGGGCATAGAAGCGGGCTATGACGGGATGGTGCTGGTGCTGGATTAGGTTTTCTCCCTCTCCCGTGGGAGAGGGTTGGGGTGAGGGCAACAGGCCGCACTTAGCCTCGATCGTAATCGTCTTCTAACCTGCGCTCATCTTCTTCTAACCGACGGCGATCGTCATCCAGCTGACGCTGACGTTCATCTAAACGGCGGCGTCTGTCTTCAAGCTGCCGACGACGATCGTCGTACTGTCGACTGTCGATTTGACGGCTGCGGTCATAACGATCGTCGTCGTCATTGCTGCGGCTGCTGCTGGGGTTATAGGCATCGTTGATCGCCTGCTGAATGTTGCCAATAGCATCATCAACAATATCGGCATGAGCCAGTTGGCTGGTGAGTGACAGCAGACCGAATAACAGAGCAGTTGAGTAACGTTTCATAAGGCCAGACTCGCAGGTGAACTGGCCTTACGATAATGAACGGCGGGAAGCCGGGGTAGCGGAGGAATCTCAAATTACCATAACCTTGCGCAGCGCCTGCGCCAGCTGCACCCGCGTAAACGGCTTACGCAGTAGCTGGACGTCCGGCAGCTGAGGGTTATGCGCGGGCCGTAAATCCTGGCCGCTGATCAGCAGTACAGGAAGCTGCGGATAATGGCTGCGCACATGGTTAATCACCTCGGCGCCGCTGAGGCTGCCGGGCAGCATCAGGTCGCTGATAAACATGCCAATATCCGGTGAAGCCTCCAGCATATTCAGCGCCTGTTCGCCGTTGTCCGCTTCCAGCGTCAGGTAGCCGAGCTGATGCAGCTGCTCGCACAGGGTTTGCCGAACATCAGCTTCGTCTTCCAGCACCAGCACCAGCCGCTCGCTATCGACGGAGGCGGTAGCTGACAGCGCTTCATCGTCTGCAGCGGCGGGCAGCACGGAGCGCGGGAGGTGAAGCCGAACGGTCGTTCCCTGCCCCGGCGCGCTTTCAATCTCCACGCGCCCCCCGGACTGGCGGACAAAGCCGTAGACCATCGACAGGCCTAACCCGCTTCCGCTTCCGGTCTGCTTGGTGGTGAAGAACGGTTCAAAGACCCGGGATTTCACCTCCTGCGACATGCCGCTGCCGCGGTCAATCACCTCCAGCGCCACCATATCCTGCCTGCGCCCGTCGCTGCGGGTGACGCGCTGATTCCAGGTCCGGATTTTAATCACCCCGCTTTGCCCTTCCATCGCATCGCGCGCGTTCATCACCAGGTTGATGATGGCGTTTTCCAGCTGGCTAACGTCAATCCACGCGGGCCATGCCGGGGTTTGCGCTTCAATCTCCAGGCTCAGGGTGGCAGGCAGGGAGTGGCGCATCAGTTCCCTGAGGTTCTCCAGCAGCGGCAGCATCTCTACCGCATGCGGCGTCAGGGACTGCTTGCGGGAAAATGCCAGCAGGCGCTGCGTCAGTAAGGCACCACGCTCGGCCGCCTTCAGCGCCCGGGTAATGCGCGGCGCGTCTTTCGATTCGGGGTCGGTGAGCTCAAGGCTGCCGATGATCACCGCCAGCAGGTTGTTAAAATCATGCGCCAGCCCGCCGGTCAGCTGTCCAACCGCCTTCATCTTCTGGCTGTGCAGCAGCGCCTCTTCCAGCCCCTGACGCTCAACGCGGTCGATCTCCATCTGCGTGGTTTTCTCTTTCAGCAGGCGCGTGGTGTGCTCAAGCGAGGCGGTATTGCGGGCAAAAACGTTAAACGCGCGCGCCAGCTCGCCCAGCTCATCGCGCCGCTGGAGGGCGGGAACGGACACGTCCTGTTCGCCGTGAGCAAGGCGCGACATCGCCCGGGAAATGGCCGTCAGGTTAGAGGCCAGATTGCGGTAGATATACCAGCAGGCGCACCCGGTGATGATCAGCGCCAGCACGGCGAAGAAGCTGATAAACACGCTGATGGACTGCAGCTCGTGATGGCTCTGGGCAGTGCGAAGCCGGGAGGCCTGCGCCACCTGCCCGACGTACTGATTAATGTCGCTGTTGAGGATCGCCACCAGCGCCTTGATGTGGAACATATACCAGCTTATCGCCAGATCGCTCTCTTCCAGCTGCTTCGACAGCGGGGCGAGCTTGCCTAACTCGGCATTAAAATCTGGCAGAACCCCTTTCACGACCGGCTGTACGGCGCTACGGGGCAGCGCTGCGGCCACGGCGTCCAGCTGCTGAACGGTCGCGCGCGGCGAAGGAGTGTCGATGGCGGCGGCGATCAGCCGGTCCATCTCCATCAGCTGCTGCGCATCCGGTACGTTGCTGTCGTAACGGCGGTTGATGTCCTGAAGATGACGCAGGTAGCTCTGGCTTTGATACAGCGAGCTCAGCAGCGCGTTACGCTCCAGATGGCGGCGCTGTCCGCGCTCAAGCATCTCCGTCACGCTCTGCTGTAGCTCATTGCTTCGTTGAATAATGCGCGCCACCAGCGCCGGCTCCTGCTGCGCCAGCGGCGCATCCGCAAGCTGTTCCAGCGAGCGGCGCAGCGCCATTTGCGTCTGCTTAAGGCGCTCGGCTTCGCCTTTGTACTCCAGCGCCCCGACGACCTGTGAAAGCCGCACCGCCGCCGTCGCCACGTTGGCGGTATCGCGGGCCAGGTTCATGCTTCCGGTCATATCGTCCAGCGTTTGCTGCTGAACCTGCTCCTGGATTTGACTGGCGTGACGAAAGCCAAGCACCGCCACGCCGCTCACCATCAGCGTCACGGCGACCACCAGCAGATTAAAAATCAGCAGTCGGCCTCGGGCGCTGGCGAAAAAGGGCGGACGGCGTGATGGCATGGGTTTGGGCTCCTGAGCGGTTTGGTGCCCTCACCCTGGCCCTCTCCCACCGGGAGAGGGAAAAGGAAAATGTGATGGCGATTAGCTATTCATAACTATGACAAATATGAACAGCTTCTGACATTTTGCATTTACGCACCTGTGATGAAGTGCAGATATCGGCATTCGCAGGAGATCCGCCATGAGCAGAACCCCGGTATTGGAGATGCGCAGCATTGCCAAAACGTTTGGCAGTTTCCACGCGCTCAAGGGTGTGGATTTGACGGTCTTTCCCGGAGAGATCCACGCGCTGATGGGCGAAAACGGCGCGGGAAAAAGCACGCTGATGAAAATCCTCGCGGGAGCCTATACCGCCACCAGCGGTGAAATCCTGATCGACGGTCAGCCGTTTCACATTAAAGGGCCGAAAGATGCTCTGGCCGCAGGCATCACCCTGATTTATCAGGAGATGCAGCTCGCGCCCAATCTGACCGTTGCCGAAAACATCTTCCTCGGCAGCGAGCTGTCGCGCGGCGGGATGGTGCAGCGCAAAGAGATGGCTGCCCAGGCGCAGGCGGTGATTGACCGTCTCGGCGCACAGTTCAACGCCACCGATCTGGTCATGAAGTTAACCATCGCCGAACAGCAGCAGGTGGAGATCGCCCGCGCGCTGCACCGCAACAGCCGCATTCTGGTGATGGATGAACCCACCGCCGCCCTCTCCTCGCGGGAAACGCATCGTCTGTTCGAACTGATTTTGCGCCTGCGCGATGAAGGAATGGCAATCATCTATATCAGCCACCGCATGGCGGAAGTGTATGAACTCTCTGACCGCGTCAGCGTTCTGCGTGACGGGCAGTACGTCGGCAGCCTGACGCGCGACAAGCTGAATGCCTCCGAGCTGGTGCGCATGATGGTGGGCCGCCCGTTAAGCGACCTGTTCAACAAAGAGCGTGATATCCCCCTCGGCAGCCCGCGCCTCAACGTCCACCACCTCACCGACGCTAAAAAAGTACAGCCGTGCAGTTTACAGGTGCGTTCCGGCGAAATCGTCGGGCTGGCGGGGCTGGTCGGGGCCGGACGGTCCGAGCTGGCGCAGCTTATCTTCGGCGTGCGTAAAGCCACCGGCGGCATGATTGAGGTCGACGGCGAGCCGGTGGTGATCCACTCCCCGCGTGCGGCCATCGAAAACGGCATCGGTTTTCTCACCGAAAATCGCAAGGAGCAGGGGCTGTTTCTGGAGCTGGCGGCGCAGGAGAACATCACCATGGCGACGCTGGAACGCGATGCCACCTTCGGCATGCTAAACCGTAAAAAAGCCCAGTCGATTTCCGATGACGCCATTGCCCTGCTCAACATCCGCGTGCCGCATTCGCAGGTGCGCGCGGGCGGGCTCTCGGGCGGCAACCAGCAAAAGCTGCTGATCTCCCGCTGGGTGGCCATCGGTCCGCGCATTCTGATTCTGGACGAACCCACGCGCGGCGTGGACGTCGGCGCGAAAAGCGAGATCTACCGCATCATGAACCAGATGGCGCGCAAAGGGGTGGCGATCCTGATGATCTCCAGCGAGCTGCCGGAAGTGGTGGGCATGAGCGACCGGGTGTACGTGATGCGGGAAGGCAGCATTGCGGGTGAACTCCACGGGCGCGACATCTCTCAGGAAAACATTATGACGCTGGCAACCGGCGTGAGCGACACTCATCATCAGGCGGTGCAATCATGACAACTCCAACCCATCCGCAGCAGGTGGCGAAATCCGCCTCCGCCAAAAAAATGCTGATGAGCGATCTGATGCAAACGGTCGGTATTTTGCCAATTCTTATCCTGATTGTGGCGGTATTTGGCTTTATTGCCCCGAACTTCTTTACCGAGAGCAACCTGCTCAACATTACCCGTCAGGCGTCGATCAACATCGTGCTGGCGGCGGGAATGACCTTCATTATCCTCACCGGCGGGATTGACCTCTCCGTGGGGTCGATTCTCGGCACCACGGCGGTAGCCGCGATGGTGGTATCGCTCATTCCTGAATTCGCCGGGCTGTCCATTCCGGCCGCGCTGATGCTCGGCATGGTGCTGGGCCTGTTTAACGGCGCGCTGGTGGCCTTTGCCGGGCTGCCGCCCTTTATCGTCACGCTCGGCACCTACACGGCGCTGCGCGGCGCGGCATACCTGCTTGCCGACGGCACGACGGTCATTAACTCGAACATCAACTTCGAGTGGATCGGCAATAACTATCTCGGCCCAATTCCCTGGCTGGTGGTGATCGCCCTGGCGGTCATCGTGGTGTGCTGGTTCATCCTGCGCCGCACCACGCTCGGCGTACATATCTATGCAGTGGGCGGCAACATGCAGGCGGCGCGACTGACCGGCATCAAGGTCTGGCTGGTGCTGCTGTTCGTGTATGGCATGAGCGGCCTGCTCTCCGGGCTCGGCGGCGTGATGAGCGCCTCGCGCCTCTACAGCGCCAACGGCAACCTCGGCACGGGCTACGAGCTGGATGCGATTGCGGCGGTGATCCTTGGCGGCACCAGCTTCGTCGGCGGGATCGGCACGATCACCGGCACGCTGGTCGGCGCCCTGATCATCGCCACCCTCAACAACGGCATGACGCTGATGGGCGTCTCCTACTTCTGGCAGCTGGTGATCAAAGGGGCGGTGATCATCATAGCGGTGCTGATCGACAAATACCGTACCCGACACCATCAAAGTGCATAACAACAACACCCTACAGCTTCGAGGAAAACCATATGCGTTTGAAACCGTTAGTGACCGCGCTCTGTGCTGGCGCGCTGCTTGCCGCAACGCCGTTTGCGCAGGCAAAAGATCTGAAGTCCATCGGCGTGACGGTGGGCGATCTGGCCAACCCGTTCTTCGTGCAGATCACCAAAGGTGCCGAGCTGGAAGCGCGCAAGCTGGCGGGGGATAACGTCAAGGTGACGCTGGTCTCCAGCGGGTACGATCTGGGCCAGCAGGTGGCGCAGATCGACAACTTCATCGCCGCGAAAGTGGACATGATCATCCTCAACGCCGCGGACTCCAAAGGGATTGGCCCGGCGGTGAAGCGCGCGAAGGACGCCGGGATCGTGGTCGTGGCGGTTGACGTCGCGGCGGAAGGGGCTGATGCGACCATCACCTCCGATAACACCCAGGCGGGTGAGATGGCCTGTAAGTACATTACCGACCGCCTGAAAGGGAAAGGCAACGTGGTGATCATCAACGGACCGCCGGTCTCAGCGGTGCAAAACCGCGTGGAAGGTTGCCAGACGGAGTTCAAAAAACATCCGGATATCAAGGTGCTCTCGGATAACCAGAACGCCAAAGGCAGTCGTGAAGGCGGTCTGGAAGTTATGACCTCCCTGCTGGCGGCCAATCCGAAGATCGACGGCGTGTTTGCGATTAACGATCCGACCGCGATCGGCGCCGATCTGGCCGCGAAACAGGCGCAGCGCAATGAGTTCTTTATCGTTGGCGTGGATGGTTCACCGGACGGTGAGGAAGCGCTGAAGCGCGAAAACTCGCTGTTTGTGGCGACCCCGGCGCAGGATCCGCAGGTGATGGCGGCAAAAGCGGTGGAGATCGGCTATGACATTCTACAGGGCAAACCTGCGCCGAAAGCGCCTGTGCTGATCCCGGTGACGATGATCGATAAAAAGAACGTCGGTACCTATAAGGGCTGGACGGTTAAGTAACCTCGGTGCGGCCTGATGCCCTCACCCTAACCCTCTCCCACAGGGAGAGGGAACTTACTCCCCCTCTCCCTCAAGGGAGAGGGCCGGGTGAGTGCTAAGGTTTTGCAAAAAAAGCCAGGAGTCCCCATGAAACGCTCCGACATCAATGAAATTCTCGGCCACACGCGGCAGTTCTTTTCCATGCACGACGTACATCTCCCGCCGTTTGCCAGCTTCCCGCCCACAAAATGGCAGCAGCTTGACCAGGCCGCCTGGCAGGAAGTGTTCGACCTCAAGCTCGGCTGGGACGTGACGGCGTTCGGCGGCAACAGCTTTGCCGCTGAGGGCCTGACGCTGTTTACCCTGCGCAACGGTTCGCCCAACGGCGTGCCTTATGAAAAGTGCTATGCCGAAAAAATTATGCACGTGCGTGACGGCCAGGTGACGCCGATGCATTTTCACTGGCGCAAGCGGGAAGACATCATCAACCGGGGCGGCGGGAATCTGATTATTGAGTTATGGAATGCCGGGGCGCATGAAGAGACGGAAAACACCGACGTGACGGTCACCGTCGACGGCTGTCGTCAGACCCACGCGCCCGGCAGCCAGCTGCGCCTCATGCCAGGGGAAAGCATCTGTCTGACACCCACTCTGTACCACAGCTTCTGGGGCGAACGCGGCTTCGGCGACGTGCTGGTTGGGGAGGTGTCATCGGTAAACGACGACGAGCACGACAACCACTTTTTGCAGCCCGTAGCCCGCTATAACAACATCGAAGAAGACGAACCGGCGCTGCTGGTGCTGTGCAACGAGTACAACCTGTTCCGGATATAAGGAGTAAATGATGCCATTGATCTCTCTTGCCGACGGTCTGGAGCACGCCAGGGCGCATCGCTATGCGCTGGGCGCGTTTAACGTGCTCGACTCCCACTTCCTGCGCGCGTTGTTCGCCGCCGCGAAGCAGGAACGCTCGCCGTTTATCATCAACATCGCCGAAGTGCATTTTAAGTACGTCTCCCTGGATTCGCTTGTCGAAGCGGTTAAGTTCGAAGCCGCCCGTCACGATATTCCCGTGGTGCTCAACCTCGACCACGGCCTGCATTTCGAGGCGGTGGTGCGCGCCCTGCGCTTAGGGTTCAGCTCGGTGATGTTCGATGGCTCTACGCTGAGCTATGAGGAGAACATTCGCCAGACGCGGGAGGTGGTGAAGATGTGCCACGCGGTCGGCGTGTCGGTGGAAGCGGAGCTGGGCGCGGTCGGTGGCGATGAAGGCGGCGCGCTGTACGGGCATGCGGATGAAGCGTTCTTTACCAACCCGCAGCTGGCGCGCGAATTTGTCGATTCAACCGGCATCGACGCGCTGGCGGTTGCCATCGGCAACGCGCACGGCAAATACAAGGGCGAGCCGAAACTCGATTTCCCACGCCTGGACGCCATTCGCCAGCAGACGGGGCTGCCGCTGGTTTTACACGGCGGCTCCGGGATTAGCGATGCCGACTTCCGCCGCGCCATCGAGCTCGGCATACATAAAATCAACTTCTACACCGGCATGTCGCAGGCCGCACTCGCCGCCGTTGAGCAGCGCATGGCGAACCGCCAGCCGCTGTACGATGAGTTTGCCGAGCTGCTGCTGGGGATAGAAGAGGCGATTACCGATACGGTCGCCGAACAGATGCGCATCTTCGGCAGCGCGGGGCAGGCATAATGGAACGCAAAGGCATCATCGCCGCAGGCAACATGCTGGTGGATCACGTGCATCAGATCGTGCAGTGGCCGGAGCGCGGCTGGCTGGCGGAAATCACCCACAGCGAACGCTCAACCGGCGGCGCGCCGCTCAACGTGCTGCTGACGCTGGCAAAAATGCACGTTGGCCTGCCGCTGCAGGCAGTGGGGCTGATTGGTGAAGATGCCGACGGGGACTACATTCTGGCGATGCTCGACCAGTACCACGTCAACCGCCAGCGCGTGCAGCGCACCACCTTTGCCCCGACCTCCATGTCGCAGGTCATGACCGATCCCAGCGGACAGCGCACCTTCTTCCACTCGCCGGGCGCCAACCGCCTGCTGGATCTTCCCGCCTTCGATCGCTTAGACGGATCGATGAAGATCTTCCATCTCGGCTACCTGCTGCTGCTCGACAGCCTGGATATGCCCGATGACGAGTTTGGCACCCGCAGCGCGCGCCTGCTGGCGCAGATGCGCGACCAGGGGTATGAAACGTCGCTCGATCTGGTGTCCCGCAAGGGCGACCCGCGCTATCAGCCGCTGGTACTCCCTGCCCTGCGCCACCTTGATTATCTGGTGATTAACGAGCTGGAAGCCGGGGAGTTTAGCGGACTGGAGATGCGCGACGCCGACGATGCGCTGAATATCGCCCATATCGCCGATGCCGCGACGCAGCTGCTGGCGGCAGGCGTGCGTCAGCGGGTGGTGATCCACTGTCCGGAAGGCGCATGGGGTGAAGCGCCGGGTGAGCAAGGCCGCTGGATCCCATCATGGCTACTGGAGCAGAAAAAGATTGTCGGCAGCGTCGGCGCGGGCGATGCGTTTTGCGCAGGCTTTTTATACGGCTGCCATGAATCGCTCCCGCTCACGGAGAGCATTTATCTGGCACACGCCTGCGCGCGAGCAAGCCTGCTGGCCGCCAACGCGATTGACGGCGCGAAAACGCTGGCCGAGCTGCAGGCGTTTATTCGCGAGAGCACTTAATTTAACAAAAATTGCGATTTTTCATTACAGTTCTATGAATTTTATATCCCCGAACTACACTCTCTCCATCTGGCATATTCGGCGTGGGCAGCACTCTGTCCGCACGCTTTTCCGAAATGAGATAGAAAGAGGACAAGGGAAAAATGTTCGCAGCCATCATCATCGGTATTTTCATTATCAGCGTTATTTATGCGCATTCACGCGGCAAAGAAAAACAGACGCTTTCTCGTCAGCTCTTTGACCATTCGACGTTCATGGCCCCCATTAATATGTTTATGACGTCGTTTTCTTCCCTGCCCGCCAGGCAGCCTTTCTTTGAAACAGAGCGCTTCCCGGAATTAAATAAGCTGACGGAAAACTGGCTGGTTATTCGCGAAGAGGCGCTGCGTTTGCAGCATCATATTAAGGCGGCGGAAAATAATAACGACGCTGGCTTTAACACCTTTTTTAAACGCGGCTGGAAACGTTTTTACCTGAAATGGTATGCCGATGCCCATCCCTCCGCGCAGTCTTTATGCCCGGTGACGACCCGGCTGGTAAGTGAAATCCCTTCAGTGAAAGCGGCCATGTTTGCCGAGCTGCCGGCGGGGGCGAAGCTTGGCAAGCACCGGGACCCGTACGCGGGCTCGGTTCGTTACCATCTGGGCTTATTCACACCGAATGACGACCGCTGCTTTATTGAAGTCGACGGGCAGCGCCACAGCTGGCGGGATGGTGAAGCCGTTATTTTTGATGAGACTTACGTCCACTGGGCAGAGAATAAATCGGATCAAACGCGCATTATTCTCTTCTGCGATATTGAGCGTCCGATGAAATGGCGCTGGGCGCAGGCGGTTAACCATTGGTTGGGGACCACGCTGATGTCTGCAGCCAGCTCACCGAATGACGAGAATGACAGCATCGGCGGTATAAACCGCATCTTTAAATACGTTCATGCAGGCCGCGAGCGGGGGCAGCGTCTGAAAAAAAGAAACCGTAAGGCCTATTACGCCCTCAAGTATCTGTGCATCATCGCAATTTTTGCCGCCATCATTGTTCCGGCGATAACGTAAGCCTTATGCCGCCTGTTCGGGCCGACTCACATCGGTAGCAAACACGTAACCCAGCCCGCGGATAGTTTTGATGAGCGCAGGCTGATGCGGGTTAGCCTCAATCTTCCGGCGCAGGCGCATGATCAGCACGTCAATCGTGCGGTCGAACACGTCCGCGCTTTCGCTGTGGGTCAGCTCAAGCAGCCGGTCACGACTCAGCACCCGACGGGCATTTTGCGTGAGCGCCAGCAGCAGGCCGTACTCGCCCTGGGTTAAGGGGACAGGGTTACGCTGCGGATCGCTCAGCTCACAGCGGGTGGTATCGAGCGTCCATCCGTTAAAAGCAATGCCCGCTACGGGCGCTGCGGGGACTTCCGCCGCCAGTACGCCGGTACGGCGCAATACCGCTTTAACGCGGGCGACCACCACGCGCGGGTTGAACGGTTTGCCAATATAATCGTCGGCCCCCATCTCCAGCCCCACCACCACGTCTGACTCACTGCCCAGCCCGGTTAACATGATCACCGGTAGCGCCGGGCGCTGCTTTTGCAGCTGCAGCAAAACCTGTAAGCCGTTGATATCCGGCAGCATCATATCCAGCAGCACCAGTGCAATATTCGGATCCTGCTGTACCTGCCGCAGTGCATCCTGGCCGTTATGGCAGGCAAGCACGCTAAAGACGTGCTCGCTCAGCACGTCCTGAAGCAGTTCGCAGACTGCCGTATCGTCATCAACCACCAGGATCGCCGGTTTCATCGTATGCTTCCGTCAGGGGATTATGTTAAGTCTGAACCATTCTGCCGTCTGCTCCAGTCAAATGGTTTTTTCAGTGACGGAAATTCAACCCATGTCACATCCGCTGCCCTGTCGACACGTCAATTTTGACGATTGGCTGCTTTTTGTCAGGGTTTTCACCGCGGAGGGACCGTAAAGTCAGGGCATACCCATACAAAAAACATGGCATAGAAGCTGCATAGTGGGTGCGAATGATTCGATTAACTGGAGCAGACTGATGAAAAAAGTCGTCACGGTTTGCCCTTATTGTGCCTCAGGTTGCAAGATCCACCTGGTGGTCGATAACGGCAAAATCGTCCGGGCAGAGGCCGCACAGGGGAAAACCAACCAGGGCACGCTATGCCTGAAAGGTTACTACGGCTGGGATTTTATTAACGATACCCAAATCCTCACCCCGCGCCTGAAAACCCCTATGATCCGCCGCGAGCGCGGCGGCAAGCTGGAAGCCGTCTCCTGGAGCGAGGCGCTGGATTACGTCGCCACGCGTCTGAGCGCCATCAAGGCCAAGTATGGCCCGGATGCGATTCAGACCACCGGCTCTTCACGCGGGACGGGGAATGAAACCAACTATGTGATGCAAAAATTCGCGCGCGCCGTTATTGGAACCAATAACGTCGACTGCTGCGCTCGCGTTTGACACGGCCCATCGGTTGCAGGTCTGCACCAGTCGGTCGGTAACGGCGCAATGAGTAATGCCATCAACGAGATAGATAACACCGATCTCGTCTTCATTTTTGGCTATAACCCGGCGGATTCTCACCCTATCGTCGCGAACCACGTTATTCGCGCTAAGCAGAACGGGGCGAAAATCATCGTCTGCGATCCGCGCAAAATTGAAACCGCGCGCATTGCGGATATGCACATCGCGTTGAAAAACGGCTCGAACATCGCGCTATTGAACGCAATGGGGCACGTCATTATTGAGGAGAACCTGTACGACCAGGCATTTGTCGCGACCCGTACGGAAGGTTTTGAAGAGTATCGGAAAATTGTCGAAGGCTATACGCCAGAGTCGGTGGAAACAATCACCGGCGTCGGCGCGCAGGAGATCCGCCAGGCGGCACGGATGTATGCCGGGGCGAAAACCGCCGCCATCCTGTGGGGAATGGGCGTGACCCAGTTCTATCAGGGCGTGGAAACCGTACGTTCCCTGACCAGCCTCGCGATGCTGACCGGCAATCTGGGTAAAGCGCACGTCGGCGTCAACCCGGTACGTGGGCAGAATAACGTCCAGGGCGCCTGCGATATGGGCGCGCTGCCGGACACCTACCCGGGCTACCAGTACGTGAAGTTCCCGGAAAACCGCGAGAAATTCGCGAAGGCCTGGGGCGTGGAAAGCCTGCCGGAACACACCGGATATCGCATCAGCGAGCTGCCGCACCGCGCGGCGCACGGCGAGGTGCGTGCGGCCTACATCATGGGCGAAGATCCGCTTCAGACCGACGCCGAGCTCTCTGCAGTGCGTAAAGGGTTTGAGGATCTGGAGCTGGTGATTGTCCAGGATATCTTCATGACCAAAACCGCGGCGGCGGCGGATGTCATTTTACCGTCGACCTCCTGGGGCGAGCATGAAGGCGTCTACACGGCGGCCGACCGCGGCTTCCAGCGCTTCTTCAAGGCGGTCGAGCCGAAGTGGGATCTGAAAACGGACTGGCAGATTATCAGCGAAATCGCCACCCGTATGGGCTACCCGATGCACTACAACAACACCCAGGAGATCTGGGACGAGTTGCGCAGCCTGTGTCCGGACTTCTACGGCGCCACCTATGAAAAAATGGGTGAGCTGGGATATATCCAGTGGCCGTGCCGGGATGAGTCGGAGGCCGACCAGGGGACGTCATACCTCTTTAAAGAGAAGTTCGACACCCCGAACGGGCTGGCGCAATTCTTCACCTGCGACTGGGTCGCGCCGATCGATAAACTCACCGACGAGTATCCGATGGTGCTCTCCACCGTGCGTGAAGTGGGCCACTACTCCTGTCGTTCGATGACGGGTAACTGCGCCGCGCTGGCGGCGCTGGCGGACGAACCGGGCTACGCGCAAATCAACACCGCCGACGCAGCGCGCCTCGGCATTGAGGATGAAGCGCTGGTGTGGGTGAACTCGCGCAAAGGCCGGATCATTACCCGTGCGCAGGTCAGCGACCGTCCGAACAAAGGGGCGGTCTATATGACCTACCAGTGGTGGATTGGCGCCTGTAACGAGCTGGTCACGGAGAACTTAAGCCCGATAACCAAAACGCCGGAGTATAAATACTGCGCCGTACGCGTGGAGCCGATTGCGGATCAGCACGCAGCGGAACAGTACGTCATCGACGAATATAACAAGCTGAAAGCCCGACTGCGAGAAAGCGCAATGGGTTGAAGCCGTTAATTCATCAGTGAATAAAGGGAGTGAGATATTCACTCCCTTTTTATTTCCGATTAACTCATCAAATATATCAATTATTAATCTGGAAAGCGGCTCGCAGAAATAATGTAATTCTCGCGAAAAAGAATTACATCTTTGCATTTTAATTCAGAGGGATAAGATGTGCGGCGGGTGCTTAAGACTTTCTGTCTTGAGCATTGTTGAGGGACAGAAAGTAGAAAGCCCCGGGAAATTTTCATTTACCTGTACTGCACCCATTTTGTTGGACGATGAAATGGAATAGTCCCTGATATGTCAAAGCCAAAATACCCCTTCGAAAAGCGCCTTGAAGTCGTGAATCACTACTTCACAACTGATGATGGTTACAGGATCATCTCTGCACGTTTTGGTGTGCCTCGAACCCAGGTCAGGACGTGGGTTGCCCTCTATGAAAAACATGGAGAAAAAGGTTTAATTCCCAAACCTAAAGGCGTTAGTGCTGATCCAGAGTTGCGCATTAAGGTCGTGAAAGCCGTGACCGAGCAGCAGATGTCCCTCAATCAGGCTGCTGCTCACTTTATGCTTGCTGGTAGTGGTTCTGTAGCCAAGTGGCTGAAAGTCTATGAGGAGCACGGAGAAGCTGGTTTACGCGCACTCAAGATCGGCACCAAAAGAAACATTACAATGTCAGTTGATCCAGAAAAAGCGGCGTTAGCATTGGAGCTGTCGAAAGACCGACGTATTGAGGATCTTGAAAGACAAGTTCGATTCCTTGAAATGCGGCTTACGTATCTAAAAAAGCTGAAAGCCTTAGCTCATCCCGCGAAAAAGTGAAAGTACTCAACGAGCTAAGGCAGTTTTACCCTCTTGATGAGCTTCTCAAGGCAGCGGAGATACCGCGCAGTACGTTTTATTACCATCTAAAGGCTCTCAGCAAGCCTGATAAGTATGCGGATGTTAAAAAGCGTATTGGTGAGATTTATCACGAGAATAAAGGTCGTTACGGATACCGTAGGGTAACGTTGTCTCTCCATCGAGACGGGGAACGGATTAACCATAAAGCCGTTCAGCGCCTGATGGGAACCCTCTCGCTTAAGGCAGCGATTAAGGTCAAGCGATACAGCTCCTACAGAGGAGAGGTAGGGCAAACCGCCCCCAATGTTCTCCAAAGGGATTTCAAGGCTACACGGCCAAACGAGAAGTGGGTTACCGACGTTACTGAATTTGCAGTCAATGGGCGAAAGCTGTATTTGTCTCCAGTAATAGATCTCTTCAACAACGAAGTTATTTCTTACAGCCTGTCGGAAAGACCTGTGATGAACATGGTCGAGAATATGCTCGATCAGGCATTCAAAAAGCTTAAGCCTCACGAGCATCCTATTCTGCACTCTGACCAGGGATGGCAGTATCGTATGAGAAGGTATCAAAACATCCTTAAAGAACAAGGCATTACACAGAGCATGTCCAGAAAAGGCAATTGTCTGGATAATGCAGTCGTGGAATGTTTCTTTGGAACCTTAAAGTCGGAGTGTTTTTATCTTGACGAGTTCAGTAATATAAGCGAACTGAAGGATGCTGTTACGGAATATATTGACTACTACAACAGCAGAAGAATTAGCCTGAAATTAAAAGGTCTGAGTCCAATTGAATATCGAACCCAGACCTATGTGCCTCGTGTTTAACTGTCCAACTTTTTGGGGTCAGTACAACCCGAGGCTACTCCCTCAACTCCGAACAAGTTGAGAGTAGCCTCTTATTCTTTTTTTGACAAGGAGTAAAAGGCATGACGCCATTAAAAACTGCGTTAGGCATCGTCTTTATTATTTGCCTGACGATAGTGATCTTTACCTTTATTACTCGAGGTAAGCTATGCGAGTTTTCAATAAAGAGTGAGCATCAGGAGGTGGCGGCTAAATTAGCCTGTAACGCAGGCTAACCTCTACGGGCGGAACCACTGTTCCGCCCGACTTGCAGGATGCTGAGGTCTTAATGCACCCATTTTTTTCTTCTGTCGCCGCGATTATACTGCGCGGCGTGTACCCCGATGATAAGAACCTATGAAACATATTTTTCTGTTGTTGTTACTTTTTACATCGCTTGTCCGTGCCGACGAGATTGGCAGCCAGTACAAAGAACAGGCTGAAGCGGGTGACGCCCGTGCCCAGTATTATTTGGCCGATACATACTTTAGCTCCGGTGACAGCAAGCAGGCCGCGCTGTGGGCCGAGAAAGCCGCTAAAGGTGGCGATGTCGACGCCATGGGACTGCTCTCGCAAATCCTCTTTACCCAGGGAAATTATGCGCAAGCTAAGGCGCTGGCGCAGCAGGCAACCATCGCAGGCAGCAAACGCGGCACGATCATGCTGGCGCGCGTGCTGGTCAACACTCAGGCAGGTAAAACTGACTATCCTCAGGCTATCAAACTGCTGCAAACGGCGGCCGAAGATATCGACAACGACTCTGCGGTAGATGCGCAAATGCTGCTGGGGCTGATTTATGCCAACGGCGTTGAAGTGGCCCAGGACGACGTGCAGGCCGCCTCGTGGTTCAAGCGAAGTTCAGCCCTTTCGCGTACCGGCTACGCCGAGTACTGGGCAGGGATGTTGTTCAGGCAGGGTGAGAAAGGCTTTATCACGCCCAATAAACAGAAAGCGCTGTACTGGTTGAACCTGAGCTGTACTGAAGGGTTTGATACGGGATGTGAAGAGTTTGATGCGCTGAGCGGAGAGTAAAGTGCCGGGTGGCGGCTTCGCCTTACCCGGCCTACAAAATCCGTAGGCCCGGTAAGCGCAGCGCCACCGGGCTTAGGATGTTACTGGTCGGCCGTCTTATCAAAACGACCCAGCACCTCGCGTTCATACGCCAGCGCTTTTTTACGATCGAACTTGTGTTCCCACTTGGCGATAACCAGCACCGCCAGCGCATTACCCACCACGTTCAGCGCCGTACGCGCCATGTCGAGGATACGGTCCACGCCCGCGATAAAGGCCAGGCCTTCCAGCGGAATACCGACGCTGCCCAGCGTCGCCAGCAGCACCACGAACGAAACGCCCGGTACGCCTGCAATACCTTTGGACGTCACCATCAGCGTCAGCACCAGCACGATCTCCTGCCACAGCGACAGGTCAATGCCGTACAGCTGCGCAATAAAGATAGCGGCGATGCTCTGGTACAGCGTCGAACCGTCCAGGTTAAAGGAGTAGCCGGTCGGTACCACGAAGCTGGTAATAGAGGCAGGCGCGCCGTAGGCTTCCATCTTCTCAATGATGCGCGGCAGCACGCTCTCAGAACTTGCCGTGGAGTACGCCAGAATCAGCTCATCTTTCAGGATGCGAATCAGGATCCAGATGCTCAGCCCGCACAGACGCGCCACAATCCCCAGCACCACCAGCGCGAAGAACAGAATGGCGAAGTGAACCAGGAGCACCAGCTTCGCCAGCGGCCACAGGGAGGCAAAACCGAAGTTCGCCACGGTCACCGCGATAAGCGCAAACACCCCTACCGGCGCGTAACGCATCACCATGTGGGTCACTTTGAACATGGTTTCGGAGATAGAGCGGAACACGGTCACCAGCGGCTCACGGTGCGTCGCCGGCAGGGAAGAGAGCCCCAGACCAAACAGCACAGAGAAGAAGATGATAGGCAGCATCTCGCCCTTCGCCATCGACGCCACGATGTTGGTCGGCACCAGCGACAGGATAGTGCCCATCAGGCCATGCGCATGGCTCTGCACGTCAGCGGTCGTACTTTGGTATTTCGAAATATCCACCGTGGCCAGCTGCGACATATCGATCCCGGAACCCGGCTGGAACACGTTCGCCAGCGTGATACCGAGGATAATCGCAACCGTAGTGATCACTTCGAAATAGATAATGGTTTTCGCACCAATACGGCCTAACTGCTTCGCATCGCCGACGCCCGCAATACCGACCACCAGCGTCGAGATCACAATCGGTACCACAATCATCTTGATCAGATGAATAAAGATATCCCCTGCCGGAGAGAGCAGGTTCGCAATCAGCCATTCGCGGCTGTCGCTATGATAGTGGAGGTAACTGCCCAGCAAGATGCCCAGCACAAGGGCGATTAAGATCTGCCAGGCAAGGCTGACTTTAACGTTTTTCATAGAAACTGACTTCCTCAATGAAGCACCTTATTCACTCAAACTGCATGAACAGGGAGACATACTGAAAGGGTATGAATTGTGTTGCGTTGGTTTATGGGATTTTTTAACGCGGCGTATGAGTATCATTTGCGCGACCTGTTGCGCAAGCCTTAAAGAACGACGCGTTTCACTCATAAAAGCGACGATGACGTGAGTTTGTTCTAATTCTGATAAATAACCTTTTGTTATAAAAACGCTTTTTTAAACATAAATGTGAATAATCGTCAGCATCAATTATTTTCCTTCAAAGTTTCATTCGCTCATTTTTCATACTCTTCAAACAATGCGTGATCTGTAGCCCAAATAATAAACAAAGCTTGTAAAGCCCCTACAATTAACGTTTTTGCGACATATTATTAACATCTTACAAGGAGAAAAAAAGCCATGAGCCAAATACATAAACACGACATTCCCGCAAATATTGCGGACCGTTGCCTGATCACCCCGGAGCAGTACCACGAGAAATATCAGCAGTCTGTCACCTCCCCGGACACCTTCTGGGGTGAGCAGGGCCATATCCTGGACTGGATCAAACCTTATCAGAAGGTGAAGAACACCTCCTTTGCACCCGGCAATGTCTCCATTAAATGGTATGAAGATGGCACCCTGAACCTGGCGGCGAACTGCCTTGACCGTCACCTTGCCGAGCGCGGGAATGAGACGGCCATCATCTGGGAAGGCGATGACGCCTCGCAAAGCAAACATATTACGTACAAAGAGCTGCACCGCGACGTGTGCCGCTTCGCCAATGTCCTGCTGGAAAAGGGCATTAAAAAAGGCGATGTGGTTGCTATCTATATGCCGATGGTGCCGGAAGCGGCGGTGGCCATGCTGGCCTGTGCGCGTATCGGCGCAATTCACTCGGTGATTTTCGGCGGGTTCTCGCCAGAGGCGGTTGCGGGCCGTATTGTCGATTCCAGTTCAAAACTGGTGATCACCGCCGATGAAGGCGTGCGAGCCGGGCGCGGAATCCCACTGAAGAAAAACGTCGACGAAGCGCTGAAAAACCCGAACGTCAAAACGGTCAGTAACGTCATCGTCCTTAAGCGTACCGGCGGCAAAATCGACTGGAACGAGGGGCGCGACCTGTGGTGGAGCGACCTGATCGAGAACGCGAGCGACCAGCATCAACCGGAAGAGATGAACGCAGAAGATCCGCTGTTCATTCTTTATACCTCCGGCTCCACCGGTAAGCCGAAAGGCGTGCTGCACACCACCGGCGGCTATCTGGTCTATGCGGCCACCACCTTCAAATACGTCTTCGACTACCATCCGGGCGACATCTACTGGTGTACCGCCGACGTGGGCTGGGTTACCGGACACAGCTACCTGCTGTACGGCCCGCTGGCCTGTGGCGCAACAACGCTGATGTTTGAGGGCGTACCAAACTGGCCGACCCCGGCGCGTATGTGTCAGGTGGTCGACAAACACCAGGTCAACATTCTCTACACCGCGCCAACGGCGATCCGCGCATTAATGGCGGAAGGCGATAAAGCCATCGAAGGCACTGACCGCTCTTCATTGCGCATCCTCGGTTCCGTGGGTGAGCCAATCAACCCGGAAGCCTGGGAGTGGTACTGGAAGAAAATCGGCAACGAGAAATGCCCGGTGATGGACACCTGGTGGCAGACCGAAACCGGCGGCTTCATGATCACTCCGATGCCGGGCGCCACGCAGCTGAAGGCCGGTTCCGCAACCCGTCCATTCTTCGGCGTGCAGCCTGCGCTGGTGGATAACGAAGGCAACCCGCTGGAAGGCGCCACCGAAGGCAACCTGGTGATCACTGACTCCTGGCCGGGTCAGGCGCGTACCCTGTTCGGCGATCACGATCGCTTCGAGCAGACCTACTTCTCGACCTTTAAAAACATGTACTTCAGCGGCGACGGCGCGCGTCGTGACGAAGATGGCTATTACTGGATAACCGGGCGCGTGGACGACGTGCTGAACGTCTCCGGCCACCGTCTGGGCACCGCTGAGATTGAATCGGCGCTGGTGTCGCATCCGAAGATTGCCGAAGCGGCGGTTGTGGGCATTCCGCACAACATCAAAGGCCAGGCGATTTACGCCTATGTCACCCTGAACCACGGCGAAGAGCCGTCGCCTGAGCTCTACGCTGAGGTGCGCAACTGGGTGCGTAAAGAGATTGGCCCGCTGGCGACGCCGGACGTGCTGCACTGGACCGACTCGCTGCCGAAAACCCGTTCCGGCAAAATTATGCGTCGTATCTTGCGCAAAATCGCGGCAGGAGACACCAGCAACCTCGGTGATACCTCAACGCTCGCGGATCCTGGCGTGGTGGAAAAACTGCTCGAAGAGAAGCAGGCCATCGCGATGCCTTCCTAGTGTTTTCTCCCTCTCCCTGTGGGAGAGGGCTGGGGTGAGGGCATCAGACCGCACCTTCCTCCCCTCACCCTAACCCTCTCCCCAAAGGGGAGAGGGGACTAAAAACAAACCTACCTTACCTTTGGAGACTCTGTGATGAATAACGATATTTGTCAGCAGATAGAGAATAGTGCGCACTACAGGGAGCTCGTCGATAAGCGGCAACGGTTTGCCTTCATCCTTTCCATCATCATGCTGGTTATCTACGTCGGCTTTATTCTGCTGATCGCCTTTGCCCCGCACTGGCTGGGCACCCCTCTGCACGAGGGGACCAGCGTGACGCGCGGTATTCCGATTGGTATTGGCGTGATTGTGATTTCATTCTTGCTGACAGGCGTCTACGTCTGGCGCGCGAACGGTGAATTCGATCGACTTAATAAAGCGGTACTGCAAGAGGTAAAAGCATCATGAAGAGAGTTCTGACGGCGCTCGCCGCCACGCTTCCCTTTGCCGCCCACGCGGCGGATGCCATTACCGGCGAGGTCCAGCGCCAGCCAACCAACTGGCAGGCCATAGTGATGTTCCTGATTTTCGTCCTGCTGACGCTGTACATCACCTACTGGGCGTCGAAACGCGTGCGCTCCCGTAACGATTACTACACCGCAGGCGGCAACATTACCGGCTTCCAGAACGGGCTGGCGATTGCGGGTGACTTTATGTCCGCCGCCTCTTTCCTGGGGATCTCCGCGCTGGTCTACACCTCCGGCTATGACGGCCTGATCTACTCCCTCGGCTTCCTCGTCGGCTGGCCGATCATCCTGTTCCTGATTGCCGAACGCTTGCGCAACCTGGGACGCTACACCTTCGCTGACGTGGCCTCCTATCGCCTGAAGCAGGGTCCGATTCGCACCCTCTCCGCCTGCGGTTCGCTGGTGGTGGTGGCGCTGTACCTGATTGCGCAGATGGTGGGCGCGGGTAAATTGATCGAACTGCTGTTCGGCCTGAACTACCACATCGCGGTGGTGCTGGTTGGCGTGCTGATGGTGATGTACGTCCTGTTCGGCGGCATGCTGGCAACCACCTGGGTGCAGATCATCAAAGCCGTTCTGCTGCTGTTCGGCGCCAGCTTTATGGCCTTTATGGTGATGAAGCACGTCGGGTTCAGCTTCAATAACCTGTTCACCGAAGCGATGGCGGTCCACCCGAAAGGGGAAGCGATCATGAGCCCGGGCGGGCTGGTGAAAGACCCGATATCCGCGCTCTCGCTCGGTCTCGGCCTGATGTTCGGTACTGCGGGCCTGCCGCATATCCTGATGCGTTTCTTCACCGTGAGCGATGCGCGTGAAGCGCGCAAGAGCGTCTTTTACGCCACCGGTTTCATGGGTTACTTCTATATCCTCACCTTTATCATCGGCTTTGGCGCGATCATGCTGGTGGGGGCGAACCCGGCGTTTAAAGACGCGGCGGGCGCGCTGATTGGCGGTAACAACATGGCGGCGGTGCACCTGGCCGATGCGGTGGGCGGTAACCTGTTCCTCGGCTTTATCTCCGCCGTGGCCTTCGCCACCATTCTTGCGGTGGTTGCAGGGCTGACGCTGGCAGGCGCGTCTGCGGTATCGCATGACCTCTACGCCAACGTATTCCGCAAAGGCGCGAGCGAGCGCGACGAGCTGAAGGTCTCGAAAATCACCGTGCTGGTGCTGGGCGTGGTGGCGATTCTGTTAGGCATTCTGTTTGAGAAGCAGAACATCGCCTTTATGGTGGGGCTGGCCTTCTCGATTGCGGCAAGCTGTAACTTCCCGATCATCCTGCTCTCCATGTACTGGTCGAAGCTGACCACCCGTGGCGCGATGATTGGCGGCTGGCTGGGGCTGCTGACGGCGGTGATCCTGATGATTCTGGGCCCGACCATCTGGGTGCAGATACTCGGTCACGCAAGCGCTATCTTCCCGTATGAATACCCGGCGCTGTTCTCGATCGCCGTGGCGTTTATCGGCATCTGGTTCTTCTCGGCCACCGACAATTCGCCGGAGGGTAACCTGGAGCGTGAGAAATTCCGCGCCCAGTTTATCCGCTCGCAAACCGGCCTTGGCGTTGAGCAGGGCCGCGCGCACTAAGCCTTTCTCCCCGGCCGTTCTTGCCGGGGAGCTTAAAACATCACCCACGCCACCAGCGGCGCAATCAGCACCATTACCACGCCCGAAAGCATCATCACCAGGCTCGCGACAACGCCCTCCTGCTGGCCCAGCTCATACGAACGTGCCGTGCCCGCCCCGTGCGACGCCGCGCCAAACCCCGCGCCTTTCGCCATCCCTTCCCGGATAGAAAGCCGCAGAAAGAGCATATCCCCGACGGCCATCCCAAAGACGCCCGTCACCACCACAAACAGCGCCACCAGATCCGGTTGCCCGCCGAGCGGTTTAGCGGCCGCCAGCGCAAACGGCGTGGTTACCGAACGCACCGCCAGGCTGCGCTGAATTTCATCGGGCAGCGTAAATAGCCGCGCCAGCCAGACGGAGCTGCACACCGCCACCACCGTGGCGGTGATTACACCCGCGCTGAGCGACATCCAGTGGCGTTTGATAATGGCGAGGTTGTCGTAAACGGGGACGGCAAAAGCGATGGTCGCCGGGCCGAGCAGCCACAGCAGCCAGTGGGATTCGCCAATGTAGTTCTGCCAGGAGATGTGGCCGAAGACCAGCATCAGCACCAGCAGGATCGGCGTGAAGACCAGCGGCATCAGCGGCAGGGCATGAAAGCGGCGATAGAGCCGCTTGTTGGCGAAGTAGATCGCCAGCGTCGCAATCAGGCACAAGACGCTGATCTGAAAGTTAGTCATGTTTATGCCTGCTGATTTCAAAGCGATACACTTTATCCACCACCCAGGCGGTCGCCCCCAGCACCATCAGCGTACTCAGCGCGATAACCGCAAAGATTCGCCAGCCGTCCACCATCAGCAGCTGCGCATAGTTCACCACCGCCACCACCGCCGGAACAAAGAACAGCAGCATCTCCGCCAGCAGCCAGCGCGCCCCGGCGCGCACCCAGTTAAGGGGGATCACGCGGCACAGAATAAGCGTCAGCATCAGCAGCATCCCGACAAGATTGGCGGGCAGCGGCAGATGCAGCCAGCCGACAAGATATTCCGCGAAAACAAACAGTCCCGCGTAGAGCAGTACCTGCACCGGGACCTGGAGTCGTTGCACAACGGCAGGCGTAACACGGCTTAACGCCACGGCCATGGGGGTTTTCCTCAAAAATGAGACGAGGCGCCAGTATAGAGAGCGCACGGTATGGACTGAAATGAATTAAAATCATCAAAGGTATAGTTTCGAGGAATAATCATGGACATAAGAACGCTGCGCTATTTTGTCGAAGTGGTTCGTCAGCAAAGTTTTACCCGCGCAGCGGAGAAGTTGTTTGTTACCCAGCCCACCATCAGCAAGATGCTGAAAAACCTCGAAGATGAACTGAACTGTACCCTGCTGATCCGCGACGGGCGCAAGCTGCTGCTGACCGACACCGGACGCGTGGTGTTCGAACGCGGGCTGGCGATTCTGGCGGAGTTTCGCCAGCTGGAAGCTGAGCTGGGCGATATCAATCATCTGAAGAAAGGTGTCCTTCGCCTCGGCATTCCGCCAATGGTGGGGATGATGATGGCCGGACCGATTAGCCTGTTTCGCCAGCGTTATCCCGGCGTTGAGCTGAAGATTTCGGAGTTTGGTGGGTTAACCGTCCAGCAGGCCGTCACCAACGGCGAGCTCGACGTGGCAATGACCGCCCTTCCCGTTGAGGAAGAGAGCGGTCTGGCGACGCTTCCGCTCTTTAGCCACCCGCTGTGCGTGCTGGTTCCCCGCTCCGGCGACTGGCTGAAGTTAGACTCGGTGAGACCTGAACTGCTCGGCGAGCACCCTCTGCTGATCTACAACGAAGACTTCGCTCTCAGCCGCCAGCTGATGACGCTGTTTAACCAGCATAACGTCAAGCCGCGCATAGCGGTGCGCAGCGGACAGTGGGATTTCCTGGCGGCGATGGTGCAGGCCGGCGTGGGGATTGCCATTCTGCCGCAGCCGATTTGCGAACGTCTGGATAAAAACACGCTGCGCTGGATCCCGCTGGAGAGCGACCTGCACTGGCAGCTGGGGATGATCTGGCGTGAAGGGGTGTATTTATCGCAGAGCGCGCAGGCGTGGCTGCAGTGTTGTGAGGGGTTTTGGGTGCCCTAACCCTCTCCCACAGGGCTGAGGAATCTCCAGTAATTTTTTACTTGAAGCGATGAAAACTTCTTCTGCAAAATTAATGACTTACAGCGACACCCTAGTCCGGCTGTAAATCGCCGAAGCGTTTCCGTAAGGCCGGGGCGAGGCGCAGGGATGCGCCGAGAGGGCGTGGCCTGCAGGGATGCAGGCTCATGCCCGACCCGATAGCCTGAAGGAATAAGCTGAGGGCACCGCGAAGCGGCGATTTACCGCCGGGAGCCCGGGTCGCCAGGGTGGTGGCGATTGAGCCACCCTGGCACGTTCACCGGTCATGTCGTTACAGAGTAGCAAGGAACATAAAGTGAACGGAATGACCTCCACAGCCGTATGTTCCCCCTCACCCCAGCCCTCTCCCTCAAGGGAGAGGGGGTCGTCCGTGCAGGCATTATTTTGTGGGAAACCCTCAGCCCACAAGGAGAGGGAACCGATCGAGCACGTAGGCCCGGTAAGCGCAGCGCCACCGGGCAAAAACAGCGCTACTGATTCTCTATCAACAGCGCTTCCAGCAGGTCCAGATCGTGCAGCAGCTTTTGCAGCGTTTCGTTGCTGATCTGGCGCGTGGCGCGCAGATGGTACAGCTCGGCGCGCTCTGAGCGCAGCGCCGCCAGGCGGAACCGACGCTCCAGGTTTTCCTCCTGCAGCGAGCTTTCCACATCGTTACGCCCGTCCGCGCGGCGGCGCAGGTTACCAATCACGCGGGAACTGACTTCCGTCAGCAGCTGATTGTCGATGTTCTCTTCCGCATCCGCGGCCAGACGCTCTTCCATCTTCTGAATCGCGACAATTGCCACTTCGGCGGTGGCCGCCCGGGCAATACGCTCCTCTTTATGCTGCTGGGTCGAATCACCGGCATCAATATGCTGGAGTAAAATAGGCAGCATAATCACGCCGACAAACAGTGAGAAGAGAATCACGCCCGCCGCCAGGAAGACCAGCTCGTAGCGCGCCGGGAAGACGTCGCCCGTGGGCAGCAGCAGCGGAATGGAGAGTACACCGGCAAGGGTGATCGCCCCGCGTACGCCCGCAAAAGAGGCGATCAGCAGCTCACGCGTTGTCCACGAGCCGAACTCCATCGGCTTTTTCTTCAGGAAACGTACGCTGAAGTTTTTCATCGTCCACAGCCAACCGAAACGCACCAGCATCAGCGCCATGTAGATCAGCACGATGTCGGTAAACAGCATCCAGACTTCAACGTTCGGATCGGCCTCCGCCGCCACCAGCGAGGATTCCATAATGCCCGGCAGCTGCAGGCCCAACAGCAGGAACACCATGCCGTTAAAGACAAATTCCAGCATGGCCCAGGTGCTGTTGGCACGCAGACGCATGGCCAGCGGCGCGCGGCGCATTACGCCGGAACGGGTAATGGTCATTCCCGCCGCAACCGCTGCCAGAATGCCCGACACGCCGATATGTTCGGCAATCAGATAAGAGGCAAACGGCAGCAGGAACAGCAGTACGATCTGCGTTGCGGGTTCATCGCCGCCCCAGCGGCTGAGGAAGCGCAATGAGCGGCCGTACAGCCAGCTCACCACGAAGCCTGCGAGAATACCGCCAATCGCCACCTTGAAGAATTCCAGCGTCGCGCCGCCGACGGTAAAGACCATCGTGCCCATCGCAACGGCCACGGCAAACTTCAGGGCAACCAGGCCGGAGGCGTCGTTCATCAGCGCCTCACCCTGTAAAATCCCCATGATTTTCTTCGGAATACGGCCTTCACCCACAATGCCGGACAGCGCCACGGCATCGGTTGGCGACAGCACGGCGGCCAGCGCGAAAGCCGGTATTAATGGAATACCCGGAACCGCCCAGTAGATCAGAAAACCAATCCCGACGACGGTGACCACCACCAGCGCCAGCGCCAGGCCGAAGATCTCGCGCCCATGCTCAAGGAATTCTCGCGTGGGCGTTTTCCAGCCATCGGCAAATAGCAGCGGCGGAATAAACAGCACGAGGAACAGTTCGGGGTCAAATTCCACGTGGAGGCCAAACGTCGGCCACGCCAGCAGCGCGCCGATGGCAATTTGCATTAATGGCAGGGGGACCTGAAAGGGCAGTACGCGTGTAACCACCCCGGATAGCGAGACCACAAGGGTCATGATGAGTATTGTGAAGAAGATTTCCATGCGTTCCCTGTTTGCTGTGTTGCTTATGTACTCCGGAAGGCGTCGTGCCTTTTATTCTATCTTCTCCAGAGTAACGCAAAAGGCAACAGGATGAGTCCTGAAAATAAAAACGGGCGGCCTGAGCCACCCGTTTTCGCATCAATGGACAACTTAGATTGCCCAGCCGCCCGCGTAGAACGCCACCAGCGCAACGGCGATAATCACGGTGCCAACGTTCAGCTTGCGCCATTCACCGGAAACCAGACGACCAATCACCAGCGACGCGAAGCCAATCATAATGCCGGTCACGATGTTACAGGTCAGGACGATGAAGACCGCGGTGATCAGGCCAGACATGGCGTCCACGAAATCCGCAAAGTCGATTTTCGCCACGTTGCTCAGCATCAGCAGGCCAACGTACATCAGCGCTGGCGCGGTCGCATACGCCGGAACCAGATAGGAGAGCGGAGAGAGGAACAGGATCAGCATGAACAGCACGCCGACGGTGATCGCCGTCAGGCCGGTTTTACCGCCTGCCGCCGTACCCGCTGCGGACTCGATGTACACCGCCGCAGGCGCCGCGCCCACCAGACCAGAGAAGACGCTGCTCAGGGAGTCAGTGGTCAGCGCTTTGCCGCCGTCAATAATCTGACCGTCTTTATCCAGCAGGTTCGCCTGACCGGCCACCGCACGAATGGTACCGGTCGCGTCAAACACGGCGGTCATGACCAGCGCCAGCACGCTTGGCAGGATCACCGGGTTCAGCGCGCCAACGATATCCAGGCTGCCAATCAGGGAGTTGCCTTTGTCATCGCTTAGCGACGGCATGGCGAAGATACCGGAGAAGTGTACGGTTGGATCGAAAATCAGGCCGACGATGGATACACCGATAATGGTCAGCAGAATGCCGCCCGGGACTTTCAGTTTTTCCAGACCGATAATCACCGCCAGGCCGATCAGCGACATAATCACCGGGAAGCTGGCGAAGTGGCCCAGCGCCACCGGCAGACCGTCCAGCGGGTTCTTGATGACCAGACCGACGCCGTTGGCGGCGATCAACAACAGGAACAGGCCGATACCGATGCCGGTACCGTGCGCCACGCCCTGCGGCAGGTTGCGCAAAATCCAGCTACGGATGCCGGTCGCCGAAATCACGGTAAACAGCACACCCATCAGGAACACGGCACCCAGCGCAACCGGTACGCTGATGTGCTGTCCCAGCACCAGGCTGAACGCGGTAAACGCGGTCAGAGAGATGGCGCAACCAATCGCCAGCGGCAGGTTCGCCCACAGGCCCATCACGATGGAGCCCACGCCGGCCACGAGGCAGGTCGCCACAAAGACGGCCGCTGGCGGGAAGCCTGCTTTGCCCAGCATGCCCGGCACAACGATGACGGAATAAACCATCGCCAGAAACGTTGTCAAACCGGCAACAATTTCCTGGCGCACGGTGCTGCCGCGGGCCGAAATTTTAAACATGGCGTCAAGTGAACCGCCAGTACGCGCAGATGGCGTAGACATAGAAAACATCCCCTGAGAGTTTTTTAGGAAGTCCGTAAGCGAGGTGGAGACGCCACTGCCAGCTGAACGTCAAATCCTTGTGTTGCGTTTGTGACGAAAGGGCGTCACAAAAAAAGCAAACGTTTAGCTCCGCGCTTACAAACGGGTGGTCAAATTAAGGCAAACGATTATCTAGCGTAATCCCCGCCCTTTTCAACTGAACTTTCTCGTTTTTCGCTAAAATTCACTTATGACGCTGAAGAAATAAACAGAGGATGCGCAAACGTTATCGTCTATGCGCAATTTGTTTACATTTCAGTCCTCACCGGGAATAGATAACGGTCCACCTTGTTCCAGGGTTCTTTGCCAGCCAGGGCTGTTCTCAACTTTTGCCTTCCATGCCTGAATATGCGGCAGATTAGCGATACCGCCGCGCGCCAGCAGGGCAAAGATCGGGAAGCTCATCTGGATATCGGCCATGCTGAGCGAATCCCCGGCAAACCAGCTGTTTTCGGCAAGATGTGATTCAATAAAGCGCGCATGGGTCTCCAGCTGGCGGTTGAGATACGCTTTCTGCACCCCCTGCCCCAGCGCTTTGCCCAGGGTTCTGATACCAAACGGCACCGGCGGCTTGCCGAGGCTGTTGAAGACCAGCTTCATTAACAGCAGCGGCATCAGCGATCCTTCGGCGTAATGCAGCCAGAAGCGGTATTGCACCTTATGCGCCGGATCTAAAGGCTTAAGGCGTGACTCGGGATCGTACGTTTCCTGCAGGTACTCCAGGATGGCGCCCGACTCTGCAAGGATCAGTCCGTTATCTTCGATAACCGGTGATTTACCCAACGGATGCACCTTTTTGAGAGCCTCCGGCGCCAGCATGTTCTTTTCGCGTTGGTAGTGGACGATCTCATAAGGCAGGCCGAGTTCTTCCAGCGCCCAGATCGCGCGGTGCGAGCGCGACTGGTTAAGGTGGTGTACCGTGAGCATGGCTTTCTCCTGTTATTCATACTTTTTAACTATAGAAAATTGAACAACACCGCGAAAAAAATTCGTCTAAAAAACGGTCAATGAGGCTGGCGAAAAAACGGGTCTTGCATAGAATTAAAGTGTCAGCACAATCCGGAACCTCCCCAACCAGCTCGACACTGAGGGGTGCTGATGTCGGGGGAAACCCTCCCGTGAACCAGCGGGATAGAGTGAAAGACAAAGACCGGGAAAAACTAAAGCGCCCTTATGTGGCGCTTTAGTTCTTTATTATGCTTTTTGCCGGCCGCACAATCTCAATCCTCTTCCAGCAACCGCGCCCCCGTCCCCTGCTCGCCCAGCCTGTCGCCGGGGTTACGCAACGGACAATCGCTACGCGACAGGCAGCCGCAGCCGATGCAGCCATCCAGCTCGTCACGCAGCGCGACCAGCGTATGGATACGCCGGTCCAGCTCTTCACGCCACTGGGACGACAGCTCTTTCCACTCTTTCGGGCTAAGCGTATGCCCTTCCGGCAGCACGCCAAACGCCTCGCCGATTGTGGCCAGGGGGATTCCGATTCGTTGCGCAATTTTGATAATCGCCACGTAGCGGAGCACGTCGCGGGTATAGCGGCGCTGGTTGCCGCCGTTGCGGATGCTTTTAATTAACCCTTTGCTTTCATAGAAGTGGAGCGCCGATACCGCAACGCCGCTTCGCTTTGCCACTTCGCCGGGGGTTAACAGCGCTTTAATGCGCGGCAATCTCTTTTCCATAAAACCTCTTTACCTCAAGTTAACTTGAGGAATTATACTCCCCCGCAGAGAAAACGACGAATTAACCGAGATAGTTGTATCTACAGAGGGGCAACCTTATGTCGCATCAGCAGATTATTCAGACGCTTATTGAATGGATTGATGAACATATCGACCAACCGTTGAACATTGATGTGGTCGCTAAAAAGTCGGGCTATTCGAAATGGTATTTACAGAGAATGTTCCGCACGGTCATGCATCAGACGCTGGGCGAGTACATTCGCCAGCGCAGACTGCTGCTGGCGGCGCAGGCGCTACGCTCCACGCAGCGGCCCATTTTTGATATCGCGATGGACCTTGGCTATGTGTCGCAACAAACCTTTTCCCGCGTGTTTCGCCGCGAGTTTGACCGCACGCCGAGCGACTATCGCCACCAGTTGAATTAATCACCCTCAGTGCAAAGGCTGCTGCTGCCAGGTCATAAATTCCTGGGGCGGCATCGCTTTCGCGAAGTGCCATCCCTGACAAAACTGGACGCCGCGCTTCAACAGCCAGCTCACCTGCTCTGCCGTCTCTACCCCTTCCGCAATGGTTTTCAGCCGCAGGCTTTGCGCCATCTCGATAATATGCTCGGCGATCAGGTGGCTGGTACTGTTAGTCGTTAAGGTATCGATAAACGATTTATCGATTTTCAGAATATCCACGTTCAGCGAGTAGAGGTTGTGCAGGTTTGAGTAGCCGGTACCAAAATCATCGATCGCGACTTCATAACCCGCCTGACGGAAAGCCTGAATCACCGGGGTGGTTTTTGGCACATCGATAAAACCGCGCTCCGTCACTTCTATTTTGATTTGCTGCGCACGGACGGCGTAGTGGCGGGCCTTGTCGGAAATCATGGCGATCAGCCGCGAGGAGTGGAAGTCCGTGGCCGACAGGTTAATCGAAATATAGAGATGCGGATGCTCGGCCAGGAAATGACCCAGATCGTTGAACACCTCCTCAACGACATAGTCCGTAATCCGCTCGCTCATTCCCTCACTTTCCGCCAGCGGGATAAACTCAGCCGGGCTCATCACCTGCCCGTTAAAGCCAGGCCAGCGTAACAGCGCCTCCGCGCCCACACACTGGTTATTCTTAATATCAATAATCGGCTGATAGTGGACGCAAAGCTGTCGTTTGTTCAGCGCGCGGTGCAGTAAGCGCCCCGGCGAATTAAGCTCACGATGGGTACGGGACCATACCAGCAAAATAATAATGCTGCAGATCATGCCCAGCGGCAGCGTCAACGTCGCCTGGTGATAAAGCGTTTCATAAAAGCGTTTATTTGATGTCGAGACAATGGCCGCAATCGGTCTTTTGGGAGATGTTACGATCGTATAAAAGCGGTTATCTTTTTGAAATACCGATTCCTTATCCCGAATCATCGAATTTAATAAAGAAACATTGGCTTTCTGGCTGACGGAAAAGAAAGCATTGGTTACCGTGTCGTACACACCCCAGGAGAGAGAATGATCCGCGGACATGACTTCGCTGTATGAAAGCGGATTGACGACAACCACATAATTTCCGCGCTGCATATATGTCATTTTATAGCCAGTATAAAATGGGGTGTCGCGATAATAATAGATAGCGACGTCAGGTTTACGCGTGTAATTAGCGACAGGAATGGCGTAGGGGTGATCCGGTGTAAAAACGGTCGAACAAAGAAAATTCTGACCTTCAGCGTAAATTAAATCGGCGACAAACAGGCGGCCACGAACAACGTTCAGCATATATTGACGGTGTCCCGGCGTGCAAAGCTCGCCCTGATATTTTACCGCCTCGTCCCTGGCCAGCTCAACCTGTTGAATAACCAGCTCTGTTTTGTCTAAAGCCAGTTCAGCAAATGTGCGTAGCTGGGCGCTTGTTTCAGAAACGGCTCGTAGCTGGGCAAACCATAGCGCAAGCATCACCGGCAGCATAACTACCATGATGATCCCTACCACCCTGAGCATTTTGCGCCGCGCGCTACGATTCATTTCCCGCCCTATATCCCTGCATGTTGTACGCCTGTAGTAATGAAGGCCGGATGCTTTGTTAAACAGGTGATTACGTTGCATGAATCATGCGAAGTTAGCAACTGACTTTTAGTATTAAAAATCTTAAATTTCGTTATGCCGATAATATTTTCCCGTAAGTTAAACTGTAAGTATTCGTTCCGTTTCAATTAAGGAAAATAATTATCCAGCCCGTTAGGGCTGACGGGAAGATAACACAACAGACGAGCGTTGATTAAGCCAAACGTCTGACAGCATGAAAAAAGTACAACTTCATCGGGACGTTTTATGCTATTTGCTCGGAGGCATTGTGTTCGTTGATTTATAAATAGTCAGCCTTCACCACAATATTTTCAGGATTGGGTGAGAATAACGTCCCTCTTATAAAAACCGAATTTGCGGTATCACCACCTGCCCGATGTGCGTTTCCGGCACGCTGTGTGCCCACCTCCTCGTGCGCCGAAGGCCGAACCAACCCGCACAATCGCCTTTTCTGAAGAATAAAATCCTCTTTTTTGATCGCTCAGACACTGGCGAATAAATCAACAAATGTGATATAGTTCACACATATTTTGTAACGAGAAACACCGTTTCATTCAGTTCGTCTGTTTTGTAGAGGATGGGTTTTATGGCAACCATTACTACCAGCATGGTTCTCCTGCGCTGGCCTTTGTTGAGTGCGGTACTGATGTTTTTAGCCAGCACGCTGAATATTCAGTTTCGTAAATCTGACTATGCGGGTCTTGCTGTTATCAGCACCCTGCTGGGGCTGGTTGCGGCCTGCTGGTTTGCAACGGGTCTGCTTGGCATTACCCTGCTGGATATCGCCGCCGTCTGGGAAAATATTAAAGTGGTGATGGTTGAGGCGATGAGCCACACGCCGCCAGACTGGCCGATGGTGATAACCTGATCCCTGACGGAATAAAAAAACCCAGACGATAGTCTGGGTTTTTTGTTTTCAGCACGCGGAAATCAGAACGGAATGTCGTCGTCGAAATCCATTGGCGGTTCGTTAGACGGCGCCGGAGCAGACTGCTGCTGCGGACGAGACTGCGCGCCGCCGCTGAACTGGTTGCCGCCCTGCGGCTGCTGAGGCTGACCCCAACCGCCCTGCTGCTGGCTCTGACCGCCGCCAGCCGGTGCGCCACCGCCCTGACGGCCACCCAGCATCTGCATAGTACCGCCCACGTTGACCACGACTTCCGTGGTGTACTTCTCAGCACCGGACTGATCGGTCCATTTGCGGGTACGCAGCTGGCCTTCGATATAGACCTGAGAACCTTTACGCAGATACTCACCGGCCACTTCGGCCAGTTTGCCAAACAGCACAACGCGGTGCCATTCGGTCTGCTCTTTCATCTCACCGGTCGCTTTATCACGCCAGGATTCGGAAGTAGCCAGCGTAATGTTGGCAACTGCGCCACCACTCGGCATGTAGCGTACTTCCGGGTCCTGGCCCAGATTACCGACGAGAATCACCTTGTTTACGCCTCTGCTGGCCATGTTCGTGTCTCCTGAATACGTTTCTTAATAGTGTAAACGCGCGAGTGTACCATTTCCACGCGGCAATTTGCATAGTTGCGTAGTCGGTTCAGAAATCTCTCGCGGACTCGGCATTGTTACACAGCTAATCAGAAAATGCATTCCAATACTGTATATTCAAACAGGTCAAATTGTGTCATAATTAGCCGTTTCTGACAGCCGTTTGTCCTTCAAACAAATCAGGCAATCCGTGTTCCAACCGGGAAAGGTGAATGGATAAGATCGAAGTTCGGGGCGCCCGCACCCACAATCTCAAGAATATCAACCTCATAATCCCTCGCGACAAACTCATTGTCGTGACCGGGCTTTCGGGGTCTGGCAAATCCTCACTGGCTTTCGACACTTTGTATGCCGAAGGACAGCGTCGTTACGTTGAATCGCTCTCTGCGTACGCGCGTCAGTTCCTGTCGCTGATGGAAAAACCGGATGTCGACCACATTGAAGGGTTGTCTCCTGCTATCTCTATTGAGCAGAAGTCCACCTCGCATAACCCGCGTTCAACGGTCGGTACCATTACCGAAATTCATGACTACCTGCGTCTGCTGTATGCCCGCGTGGGCGAGCCGCGCTGCCCGGACCACGACGTCCCGCTGGCGGCCCAGACCGTCAGCCAGATGGTGGATAACGTGCTGTCGCAGCCGGAAGGCAAACGCCTGATGCTGCTGGCGCCGATCATTAAAGAGCGAAAAGGCGAACACACCAAAACGCTGGAAAACCTGGCAAGCCAGGGCTATATCCGCGCCCGTATCGACGGCGAAGTGTGCGACCTGTCCGATCCGCCAAAGCTGGAGCTGCAGAAGAAGCACACCATCGAAGTGGTGATTGACCGCTTTAAGGTGCGCGACGATCTCGCCACGCGCCTGGCGGAATCCTTTGAAACGGCGCTGGAACTCTCTGGCGGCACGGCCGTGGTCTCCGACATGGACGACCCAAAAGCGGAAGAGCTGCTCTTCTCCGCCAACTTCGCCTGCCCGATTTGCGGCTACAGCATGCGCGAGCTGGAACCGCGCCTGTTCTCATTCAACAACCCGGCGGGCGCGTGTCCGACCTGTGACGGCCTGGGCGTCCAGCAGTATTTCGACCCGGACCGCGTGATTCAGAACCCGGAACTGTCGCTGGCGGGCGGCGCCATTCGCGGCTGGGACAAGCGTAACTTCTACTACTTCCAGATGCTGAAATCGCTGGCAGAGCACTACAAGTTCGACGTTGAAGCGCCGTGGGCGAGCCTGAGCCCGAACGTGCACAAAGTGATCCTGTTCGGTTCCGGCAAAGAGAACATCGAGTTCAAGTATATGAACGATCGCGGCGATACCTCCGTGCGTCGCCACCCGTTCGAAGGGGTGCTGCACAACATGGAGCGCCGCTACAAAGAGACCGAATCCAGCGCGGTGCGCGAGGAGCTGGCAAAGTTCATCAGCAACCGCTCCTGCGCCACCTGTGAGGGTACGCGTCTGCGTCGCGAAGCGCGCCACGTGTTTGTGGAAAACACCGCGCTGCCGACCATCTCAGACATGAGCATCGGTCACGCGATGGACTTCTTCAACAACCTGAAGCTCTCCGGCCAGCGCGCGAAAATTGCCGAAAAAGTGCTGAAAGAGATCGGCGATCGCCTGAAGTTCCTGGTGAACGTTGGCCTGAACTACCTGACGCTTTCCCGCTCGGCTGAAACGCTCTCCGGTGGTGAAGCGCAGCGTATTCGTCTGGCCAGCCAGATTGGCGCGGGCTTAGTCGGCGTGATGTACGTGCTGGATGAGCCGTCCATCGGCCTGCACCAGCGCGACAACGAGCGCCTGCTCGGGACGCTGGTTCACCTGCGCAACCTCGGCAACACGGTAATTGTGGTCGAGCACGATGAAGATGCGATCCGCGCGGCTGACCACGTCATCGACATTGGCCCAGGCGCTGGCGTACACGGCGGCCAGGTGGTCGCGGAAGGGACGCTGAAGGACATCATGGCGGTGCCCGAATCGCTGACCGGCCAGTACATGAGCGGCAAGCGCAAGATTGAAGTGCCGAAACAGCGCGTAGCGGCAGATCCGGAAAAAGTGCTGAAGCTGACCGGCGCGCGCGGCAACAACCTGAAAGACGTCACCCTGACGCTGCCGGTTGGCCTGTTTACCTGCATCACCGGCGTGTCCGGTTCCGGTAAATCGACGCTGATCAACGATACGCTGTTCCCGATTGCGCAGACGGCGCTGAACGGCGCGACGCTGGCCGAGCCTGCACCGTACCGCGACATTCAGGGGCTGGAGCATTTCGATAAAGTTATCGATATCGACCAGAGCCCGATTGGCCGTACGCCGCGCTCTAACCCGGCAACCTATACCGGTGTTTTCACGCCGGTGCGTGAACTGTTTGCCGGTGTGCCGGAGGCGCGCTCACGCGGGTATACGCCAGGACGTTTCAGCTTTAACGTGCGCGGTGGCCGCTGCGAAGCGTGCCAGGGCGATGGCGTGATCAAGGTTGAGATGCACTTCCTGCCGGATATCTACGTGCCGTGCGACCAGTGCAAAGGCAAACGCTATAACCGCGAAACGCTGGAGATTAAGTACAAGGGCAAGACCATCCACGAAGTGCTGGACATGACCATCGAAGAGGCGCGCGAGTTCTTTGACGCCGTCCCTGCGCTGGCACGTAAGCTGCAGACGCTGATGGACGTAGGCCTGACCTACATTCGTCTGGGACAGTCCGCAACCACGCTGTCCGGCGGTGAAGCGCAGCGCGTGAAGCTGGCGCGTGAGCTGTCAAAACGCGGCACCGGTCAGACGCTCTACATTCTGGACGAGCCGACTACGGGCCTGCACTTTGCCGACATCCAGCAGCTGCTCGAGGTTCTGCATCAGCTGCGCGATCAGGGCAACACTATCGTGGTCATCGAACATAACCTGGACGTGATTAAAACCGCGGACTGGATTGTCGATCTCGGCCCGGAAGGCGGCAGCGGCGGCGGTGAAATCCTCGTCTCCGGTACGCCAGAGACCGTTGCAGAGTGCGAAGCCTCGCACACCGCGCGCTTCCTTAAACCGTTGCTGTAATTGTCACACGGAGAGTTGCTGTCGGGTGGTTTCCGGCAGCAGCTCAACCGCCTGCTGATAGGACGCATCCACCAGGTAGTAGATCTGTGAGCCTGGAATCGATCCATCCAGATAGACGGTGCTCCAGTGCGCCTTATTGAGGTGCTTGCTCGGCCTCACGTCATCATGCTGTTGACGTAGCAAATCCGCCAGTTCAGGGCTGGTTTTCAGCGATGCCGCCGGACGGCCTTCCACCTCTTTCACCATAGCAAACAGGACATCTCCCACTTTAATCTGCGTGGCTTTCCAGTCGCTATGAACGCTCTGCTCCGCGCCAGGCTTGCTCATGCAGTACTGAAGTATCTCCGAAATTGTCATCTTTATTCCCCTTGTAGCGTGGCGATAATTTTACGCGAACCACCGTGAATGCGATGCTCTCCCAGCCAGATCCCCTGCCACGTTCCCAACAGCAGCCGCCCGTTGTGAACCGGCAGCATCAACGATACGCCCAGCAGGGAGGATTTAATATGCGAAGGCATATCGTCCGCCCCCTCATAGTCATGCTCGTAAGGCGCGTTGTCCGGGACGCTCTTCAAAAAATGGTGCTCCATATCGGACCGGACGGTGGGATCGCAATTTTCATTAAGCGTGAGAGAGGCGGACGTGTGCTGAAGCAGCAGATGCAGCAAACCCGTTTTCACCCGCGACAGGTCGCGGAGTTGACCGATGACTTCATCCGTCACCAGGTGAAATCCGCGTGGTTTAGCGCTTAAGGTCAGGGTCTGTTGGTACCACATGTGCTGCTCCGTGATGAAAGATGAATCTTTCTAAGTGTGCAGCAAGAAGACGAAAGGTAAAACCCGCAGCAGCGAGATTTGATTAAAAAAGAGTCAAACCCGCTGCCATGTACTTAATACTCCGAATTGACGATCACCTCTTCGCCAAACTTTCCGGCCATCGGAAGCGGTCGATAGGTCGAGTTAGAGGCGCGCAACACCCTGATCCCTCTGGCTCCCACGTCATGCGCGGCGGTGATGTCGTTATCCGAATCGCCGTAGAATACTTTGATATTTTTCTTTTCCAGCCACTGGGTTTTGGTGTTTTGCCCTTCTTTGTCACCGGCAAAAATGACCGGATTCATGCTGGTCGCCGGGATCTGGAAATCATCCTGCAGCGTTTTAGAGACGGTTTCGGTTTTGGTCTGACTGCGGCCGGTGACAAAGTAGATGCTGTCACCGCGCTTCACGTGCATAGCAATAAGCGCACGGGCAACCTCTTTCGGGATGCTGAATTCGTCCCAACCGTTATTCATTTTTTCCCAGAATTCCGGGTTCTTCAGATACGCTTCGCTGTCGGGTGAATACGTTTTCTTCCCGCGCCAGAAGCCGGGGCTTGAGAACAGCACGGTATCGTCAATGTCAAAACCCACGGCCATTGGCGCACGGCCGATCAGGCTGTTTTCGATTTGGGCCACGGAAACCCAGTGAATGGGCGCCTGCTCGGCGAGAATGGCGGCGGTGGTGCCGGTGTAAAGCGGCGTCGGGGCAGAAGCTCGCGCGACGACGGCGCTATTAAGCGAGAACAATAAGCAGGCGGCGCTGAGCGCCAGTGTGATCTTGCGCATATTTTCCCCTGAACATTCAGTTTGTTATCGTTTTAATTTGAGTAGATGGTCAAAAAACTATCCGACCATAACCCCAGCGGGAGGTGAAGGGAAGGAGTTTTTGCTTATGAAGCTGAATAAAAAGAAGACGATCACAAAGCGCCGGGCAAGGTTTTTGTGCGGCCAGATGCCCTCACCCCAGCCCTCTCCCATAGGGAGAGGGAGAACACCCAGCCCGTAGGCCCGGTAAGCGAAGCGCCACCGGGCAAGGTTTTGTGCGGCCAGATGCCCTCACCCCGCCCCTCTCCTACAGGGAGAGGGGGAAGCGAATAGTAAGTACTTACATTACAGCAGCAAAGGCCTGCGCCACGCGATGAACGTTGCTGGCATTCAAACCCGCTACGCACATACGGCCGCTGGCGATCAGGTAAACGCCGAACTCTTCGCGCAGGCGATCGACCTGCGCCGCGCTCAGTCCGGTATAGCTGAACATCCCGCGCTGCTTGAGCAGATAGTCGAAGTTATGCCCCGGCACGGCCTCTTTCAGCACGTTAACCAGCTCCTGACGCATGGACAGGATGCGCTTACGCATCGCTTCCACTTCGGCAAGCCAGGACGCTTTCAGCTGTTCGTCGCCGAGAACCGTCGCCACCACCTGCGCACCAAAGTTTGGCGGGCTGGAGTAAATACGGCGCACCGTCGCCTTCAGCTGGCCGAGCACGCGACCCGCCGCTTCGGCGTCTTCACAGACCACGGACAGACCGCCAACGCGTTCACCGTACAGGGAGAAGATTTTAGAGAAGGAGTTGCTGACCAGCGCTGGCAGACCTGCGCTGGCCACGGCGCGGATGGCGTAAGCATCTTCTTCCATGCCCGCGCCAAAGCCCTGGTAGGCAATGTCGAGGAACGGAATCAGGTCGCGGGCCTTCAGTACCTCAATCACCGCATCCCACTGGGCGTTGGTGAGATCTGCCCCGGTCGGGTTATGGCAGCATGGATGCAGCAGCACAATGCTGCGCGCCGGCAGCGTGTTCAGTTTTTCCAGCAGCGCTTCAACGCGCACGCCGTTCGTTTCGCTGTCGAACCACGGATAGGTCGCCACTTTGAAACCTGCGCCCTCGAAGATAGCAACGTGGTTTTCCCACGTCGGGTCACTGACCCACACGCCTGAATCCGGGAAGTATTTTTTCAGGAAGTCTGCACCCACTTTCAGCGCACCCGAGCCGCCCAGCGTCTGGATGGTCGCCACGCGTTTTTGCGCGAGCACCGCGTGATCGGCACCGAATAACAGCGGAGCGATGGTGTTGCGGTAGGCGTTTAACCCTTCCATCGGCAGATAAAGAGAAGCACCGTGTGGAACAGCGTTCAGACGCGCTTCGGCTTCGGCAACGGCTTTTAATTGAGGAATGATGCCATCCTCGTTGTAATACAGACCGATGCTGAGGTTCACTTTGTCGCTGCGAGGATCTTCTTTGAAACGCTCCATTAAGGAGAGGATAGGGTCGCCGGCATAGGCGTCAACTTTCTGAAACACGCGATGGTTCTCCGGAATTCGATGAGGCAGGGATTTCAACAATAAACCGGAATATCACTCAACACCACCCCTGAAGATTATCCTGCGATCGGCATAGGTTTTTTGCGTCCTCTCGCCATGCCATTTACCCAATATTTTCCCCTTCTCGCTTTCCGTAATGTGGCTCCTGCGCAACCGCGCATTCACTGATTCAAGGAGTTCACATCATGGATTCACAATTTATTGGTTCAGTTATTAACGCCCTGCCGCTGGAACATATGATCGGCGGTCCGCTGCAGGCGATGATCAAAGCACAGGTCCAGGCGAGCAAGTCCTATACCGACTTCCTGCTCTCCGTCTGTATTAAAGACGGCAAAGCTGTCGCGATCGAGTTTGACTACGACGAAACCGTGGTAGACGAACAGGGGGTCAATAAAGGCAGCGTGACCCGCAAGATGAGTATTCCGCTCCTGGCGGCGGTCACCCACCCCATCATCTGCATCGAGGACGGCACCATCGACTTTGAGCTTGAAGTGAGCCAGAGCGAAGCCAGTTCCAGCAGCACCGAAGCGGAGGCTTCCGTGGAAGCGTCCATCGGCTGGGGCGTTTTCAAAGCGAAAATGACCGGCAAGGTCTCCCACAAATCGGAGCAGACCCGTTCGACCGATACACGCGCGAAATATTCCATTCATACCCAGATTAAACGCCAGGAGCCTCCTGAAGCTCTGCAGCGCGTGATTGATTACCTGACCAACGCCAAAACCAAGCCTGTCGCCGCGCAATAATCTTCCACGCCGCGACATACGTGCGATTCCGTAACGCAGGGGCTACCCGGGTAGCCCTTTTCCAGGAGCGAAATATGTCTTTTAAAAAATGGCTGCGCGGCGGCAAGGATGAGGAGCCGGAAAACAAGACGGGCAAAGAGGATGAAGGCACGCCGCCGACACAGGAAAACACGCCTCCAGCCGATATTCCCGGCGTGCCGATCTCGCTTGAAGATATCACGCGCGGGATGCAGTACGCGGCCACTGCGGCCAACGAACTGATTGCTCAGCAGTATATGAAGGCGCTGGATCCCTTTTTCGAACCCGCAGAAGACGGTTCGTTAATTCCACGCACGGTACAGCTGGCGCTGGATGAAAAGCACTACTTTGACCTGCCCTTAGTCGCGCTTTCGACACCGCGCGGGCTGATGCTGGAAAAGATGAAGGTCAACCTGACGATCCGCACGGAAGGCATGCAGGCGCCTTCCCGCCAGTCCGGTGAAAACGAATTTGGCCGCTTTCACGTCAGCCTTTCGCCTTCCAGCGATAACAAAGGCGGGCGTGACAGCCGCCACGTCGATGTAGAGATGCAATTTACCGCACTTGAGCCACCGGAAAGCGTCATGCGTTTGATTGACGAATACACCAACAAGGTGATTCCCCGCCCGAAAGCAGAGGAGACTCCGTAATGCAAAAACAACCAGAACGTACAGGTGACAAGGGCATTCAGCTTATTTGCCAGTTTGAAGGGCTGAGGCTGGAGCGTTATCGCGATGCCGTAGGTTTATGGACCATCGGTTACGGCCATTTGATCCTCAAAGAGGAGATGGAAAAGCTCACCAAAATTACCACCGGCGAAGCCAAAGATCTGCTGCGCAAAGATCTGAAACGCACCGAGGACGGCGTGAAAAAACTGCTGAACAACGCTTCGACACAGAACCAATTCGACGCGCTGGTTTCGTTCGCCTTCAACCTTGGCGTGGGCAATTTAAAGAAATCCACGCTGCTCAAAAAATTCAACGCAGGCGATATCCAGGGCGCCGCACTGCAGTTCAAAAGCTGGAATAAGGCAGGCGGTAAGGTTTTGACCGGGCTTACCCGACGCCGCGAGGCGGAAATGAAGCTATTTCTTAGTTAATTCAACAGGAAAATTACAATGAAACCACTATCCATAGTGAAAATGGCCGTACTGTCTGTTTCGTTATTCAACGTGTTACAGGCAACTGCCGCCATGCCAACCTGCGAAGAGGAAATAAAGGAAGCCAACGCCTTTTTATCTTCTCAGGGTATGGTGCCCGTCAATAACGTGACCGATCTGGCTACAACGCTTCGTCATATAAAAAATTTTGGGCGCCTGCCCGACCGCTATATTACCTCGGATGAGGCTAAACGCCTCGGCTGGTCGGGAAGTGAAAGCGAATCGCTTTGGGGTCTTAAACCCACCAATCAAAAATGGATCGGTGGCGATAAATACAGCCATCGCGCTCTTCCTGTCAGTCAGCCCTGGCTTAGCGCGGATGTCGATGTCGTGAAGGGGTATCGCTCTCCCAAGCGTCTGATTTACAGCCTGTCAGGGCAACAGCGCTTTATTACAACCGATAAGTATCAGCATATTGTTGAGCTGGATCCCTGCCAATAATAAGCGCCCGTTACGATAATAAATCCCCTTTTCCGAGGGGATTTATCCTTGCAGAGGATGAACGTATGTCTGACATCTATCTCCCGACCCTCATCAGTGAAGCCTTGCTGGCTTTTTCAGGTTTATTTGGCGGCGTCAGTATCTCGTTTTTCTGGCAACCGCAGCGATTGCACCAGCACAGCCGATTTATGGCAGGCATTATTTTTGGTGGAATCAGCATGGGCGCGGCCGTCGCATTAGGTGGATTAGCAGCCCGCTGGTTAAAGATAGACCTTAATCAGGCCGATATCACGCTTGGTTTAGGGTATATCCTCGGGGCAATGAGTAATGGCCTGATCGTCTGGCTGGCAAACTTTTTTCGCCGGCATGAACAACGCGATATTTTTGATGTTGCAAGCGTCATCAAAAGTAAAGTCAGACATGAATCACTTCCTCCGCCTGATTTAACCCACAACAAACCCGATGGAGAATAAATGCTTAACATAATGAATGGCTGGGTGCTTCCCTTTATTATCTTCGTCGACCTGATAACATCGCTGCTGATTTTGTTTGCCGCCTATAGCCGAAGAGTCCATGCCCTGCCGGTAATGTGTAAAATTGGCTTAGCCGCCCTCGCCTTTGGTTTTTTTGGTGAGAGCAGCTTAAACATGAAATTTATTCTTACCGGTGCTGATATACTGAGTGACAGCTTTCCATTCTGGCTATTGCAGGACTTCGGAACGCTGGTGGTGGTGATATATTATTTCAAATCTCAGTACCGTTAAAAAAAACAAAGCGCAACAGAGGTCTGTCTGTTGCGCTTTTCACTTAACGCATTTTGACTGCAGCCCTTCGCTTTGCTGGAAATCGACTAATTAGACATATATTTAAAATAGAGCATTGCGGCCTGTGTCCGATTGTTGACCTGTAATCGGTGAAAGATGGATTCAAGATGTACTTTGACCGTACCTGCACTGATATTCAATTGCCGGCTGATCTGCTTATTTGTTCCTCCATTCGCCAGCAGCTTAAGAACTTCCTTCTGCCGACGACTCAGGGAGTAGATCGGCAACCCGCCAGCGGATTGATCTCGCTGGACCACGGCTTGCTCCGGAAAACAGACCACCCCCGAGGAGACCATGCAAAGTATCTGGCTGATTTTCTCGGCGGGGAGATCCTTGGTAAAAATGCCCTTAATGCTTTGGCGGATGTAGAAGTTGAATATCTTATCCGTCGTTTTTCGTAACATCACCACGATCGGTAGCTCAGGCCAGTTTGTCATCAAATTAGTGATAAAATCACGGCACTTCATTTCACCATCCAGCAAAATAATGCCGACCGGCATAGAGGTTAAAATTGCGTGTGCATCTTCAAAATTGTTCGCTGCAAAAACAGTGCATTCCGGCATTACGCGTTCCAGCTCTGTTTTCATACCGTGAATGAAGATCGGTAACTCATCGATCATTAATATATTCATCGTAGCATAACCCCGTGTGAAATCTATTTTCTTAAGTTATTCAACCCACTTATTCCGAAATTAAGTATGCGTGCTATTACAAAACTGTAAAAACAGCATTCGGCATAAGGCAAACGTCATATACCCAAAGCAAAAGTTAAGCAGTACTACACATTAAACATAGCGATGTTTAATTAAGAACGATCTTATCGTTATCAAAAATAGCCTGGGCTTAATAGCATATTCCCCGAAAAATTGCTGACACATATTATTTAACTGCACGCGTGCCATCCACCTACATATTAATATTTCAATGAGGTCATTTATGACAATACTAACAGTATATTTCTGTGGTACTGGATCTAATAAATTTGATGAGTCTCATGCTAATTACTGGAACGGCGAGCTCATCTCTTCTCTGGCAGCCAATAACAAGGGTAAAGAGTTCGCCGAATGGGTCATTCTTGATGGCCCGGGGAGCGGCAATCTACAAAGCGATGAGCTTTGGGTCAAAAGCGGAGAATATTCTCAGCTTCGCGCCCAGCTTCTGGGCAGCGGCTGGAATGAGAATGTTCAGCATGCGATTAATATTATCAAAGGCCACGTTGACTGGCAGCGTGAGAAGCTCACAAAAGAAAACTATGAGCAGCTTAAAAAGGCGGGCGTGCCGATTCAGGACGTTGAGGTTACCGGTTCCTTTTGGTGGCGCAAATATGACTATGGCGATCGTAAAGTGACACAGCAGGCGCTGCAGCAGCAAATCATCAAAACCTTCCGTCAGGGTCAGATCCTACCCACTCAGGTGAACCTTGTTGGGTGGAGCCGGGGCGGAATTAGCTGTCATATGCTTGCCAATGCAATGCTTGCCGATCCCCTTTTAACGACGATTCCGGTGAATATTTTTGTGGTCGATCCGGTTCCGGGTATGGGTAATTTCCAGGCGGACAAAGTCACTCTGGGCAGCAACGTTAAGGAGTATGTGGCTTTCTATGCCAGACATGAGCGATCAAAAGGTTTCTCGTGCGTCATTCCACAGACCGATAGCACGACAAAAGTACATATTTATCCCATGTCTGGTCGCCACGCTACGCTGGTGGGGAATGCTTCGGCCAATGGGAATAGCGGGGAAAAAGTGGTCCATGAGCCCGGCACGATCGTGCGTCATTTTGCAGAAGTTTGTCTGCAAAGATGGGGCGTCACGCTGGATAAAAAGCTCAATCTGGATGGAGTGCAGCTGCTGGAATTGCACCAGTCCATTCAGCGTAACGCTCCGCTATTCGCCGAGATGCAAAAAACGGTGTACACCATTTCGGAAAACGATGGAGGGGAGCGCTATGTCTCGCTGGGCAGCACTGGAAAACGTTTCTCGTCCATCCAGGGTTCGCGCTTCAGTCCGGAGTCAGGGCTCGCGTCGGATTATTTGACTAATCAGGCGATCTATAACGTGTTGAAATAAGAGTTACGCGTCCAACGGCAGCTTATGCCGTTGGACTACTCTATGCGAGTCTCAGTCGATGTACTTCATCGCCACCCTTGACGTCAGGCGCGTGATAAGTTCGTAAGCACTCACTTTCGTAATTTCAGCAATGCGTTCAACGGGCAGACCTTCGCCCCACATCACGACATCGTCGCCGGGCTTATCCTGGGCTTCAGGCCCCAGATCGACACAAATCATGTCCATCGCCACGCGGCCAACAATCTTCACCTCGCGACCGTTGACCAGAACCGGCGTGCCCGAAGGCGCGGCGCGCGGATAGCCGTCACCATAGCCCATCGCCACCACGCCGAGACGGGTATCACGCTCGCTGGTCCAGGTACCGCCGTAGCCCACCGGCTCGCCCGCTTTATGGTCACGCACGGCAATCAGGTTAGAGACCAGCGACATGACCGGCTGGAAGCCAAAGTCCGGCCCCCAGGGTTTGTTCTCCAGCGGCGACACGCCGTAGAGAATAATGCCCGGTCGCGCCCAGTCGAAATGCGACTGCGGCCACAGCAGAATACCGCCGGATGCCGCAATCGAGCGCATACCCGGCTTGCCTTCGCAGAAGGTGTTAAAGATATCTAGCTGCCGCTCGGTCGCTCCGCACTCGGGCTCATCGGCGCGGGCGAAGTGGCTGACGATATTCACCGGCTGGCGCACGTTTTTGCACCGGCATAAACGCTGATAAAACGCTTCCGCGCTTTCCGGACGCACGCCCAGACGGTGCATGCCCGTGTCGAGCTTCATCCAGACGGTCACCGGCTCGCTCAGTTCGGCGGTTTCGAGTGCGGTTAGCTGTTCTTCGTTATGTACCGCCGTGTGCAGATGCTGGTCAGCAATGGTCGGCAGATCGCTGGCTTCGAAAAAGCCTTCGAGGAGCAGTATGGGTTGAGTAATACCGCCCGCGCGCAGGCGGAGGGCTTCTTCAAGACGGGCGACGCCAAAGGCGTCGGCATCGGGGAGCGTTCGCGCGGTCTCAAGAAGACCGTGTCCGTAAGCGTTCGCTTTCACGACTGCAACGAGCTTGCTGGCAGGCGCCAGTTCACGCAGACGTTGCAGGTTGTGTCGCAGAGCGCGGCGGTTAATAACAACAGTTGCCGCTTGCATTTAAATTCCTTAGAAATTACTCATCATCATATTGAGGACCGGCATAGTTGTCGAAACGCGACCACTGTCCGTTAAAGGTCAGACGCACCGTCCCGATTGGGCCGTTACGTTGTTTACCAATAATAATTTCGGCGATCCCTTTCAGGTCGCTGTTCTCGTGATAAACCTCATCACGGTAGATGAACATGATTAAGTCGGCATCCTGCTCGATGGAGCCGGACTCACGCAGGTCAGAGTTGACCGGGCGCTTGTCGGCGCGTTGTTCCAGAGAGCGGTTCAGCTGCGACAGCGCGACTACCGGTACGTGCAGCTCTTTGGCTAACGCCTTGAGCGAGCGGGAAATCTCCGCAATTTCAAGCGTACGGTTGTCGGAAAGCGACGGGACGCGCATCAGCTGAAGGTAGTCGATCATGATGAGACCGATGCCACCGTGTTCACGGGCGATACGGCGCGCGCGGGAGCGCACTTCCGTCGGCGTCAGGCCGGACGAGTCATCGATATAGATGTTACGTTTTTCCAGCAGAATGCCCATGGTGCCGGAGATGCGCGCCCAGTCTTCATCATCGAGCTGGCCGGTACGAATGCGGGTCTGATCCACGCGCGACAGCGACGCCAGAGAACGCATCATAATCTGCTCGGAGGGCATCTCAAGGCTGAAGATAAGTACCGGCTTATCCTGCAACATCGCCGCGTTTTCGACGAGGTTCATCGCAAAGGTAGTTTTCCCCATCGACGGACGCGCGGCGACGATAATCAAATCCGACGGCTGCAGGCCGGCAGTTTTCTTGTTCAAATCGTCATAGCCGGTGTTTACCCCGGTCACACCGTCGTGCGGCTGCTGGAACAGCTGTTCAATACGGGCAACGGTGGCGTCGAGGACATCGGCGATGTTTTTTGGGCCTTCGTCTTTATTGGCGCGGCTTTCGGCGATTTTAAAGACACGGGATTCAGCGAGGTCGAGCAGGTCTTCGCTGGTGCGCCCCTGCGGATCAAAACCGGCCTCGGCGATCTCATTCGCCACCGAGATCATCTCGCGAACGACGGCTCGTTCGCGCACGATATCGGCATAAGCGCTGATGTTCGCCGCACTAGGCGTGTTTTTTGACAGTTCCGCCAGATAGGCAAACCCGCCGCAGCTGTCGAGCTGGCCAAGACGCTCCAGCGATTCCGCGAGCGTGATCAGGTCGATCGGACTGCCCGATTCCTGCAGGCGCGCCATTTCAGTAAAGATGTGGCGGTGCGGGCGGGTGTAGAAATCTTCCGCTACGACGCGCTCGGCGACGTCGTCCCAGCGCTCGTTATCCAGCATTAAACCGCCCAACACCGACTGTTCCGCTTCAATCGAGTGCGGCGGGACCTTTAACCCTGCGACCTGGAAATCACGCTCGCGAGGTTCAGTCTGTTTGTTGAAGGGTTTGTTTCCTGCCATAGTGAATGGAGTTACCGAGATAAAGAGTGGGTCGAAAGATTACCATATTTTTCTTACGGAGGGAGCATGGCAACGCGCATTGAATTCCAGAAACACGGTGGGCCAGACGTACTCAAAGCGGTGGAGTTTACCCCCACCGCGCCTGGCGAAAACGAAGTGCAGGTTGAAAACAAAGCCATAGGCATAAACTACATCGACACCTATATTCGCGGCGGTCTCTACCCGCCGCCGTCAATGCCGAGCGGCCTGGGCACCGAGGCGGCCGGTGTCGTCGTCAAAGTGGGCAGCGCGGTTAAGCATATTAAAGAGGGCGACCGCGTAGTGTACGCGCAGTCTGCGCTGGGCGCTTACAGCTCCGTTCACAACGTTCCGGCGGATAAAGCCGCCCTGCTGCCTAACGCTATCTCTTTTGAGCAGGCGGCGGCCTCGTTCCTGAAAGGTCTGACGGTTTATTACCTGCTGCGCAAAACATATGAAATTAAGCCCGACGAGCAGTTCCTGTTCCATGCCGCAGCGGGTGGCGTCGGGCTCATCGCCTGTCAGTGGGCAAAGGCACTGGGCGCGAAGCTGATCGGCACCGTCGGAAATGCACAAAAAGCGCAGCGCGCGCTGCAGGCGGGCGCCTGGCAGGTGATTAACTACCGTGAAGAGAGCATTGTTGAGCGGCTGAAGGAGATCACCAGCGGCAAAAAAGTGCGCGTGGTGTATGACTCGGTGGGGAAAGACACGTGGGAAGCGTCGCTGGATTGTCTGCAGCGCCGTGGTCTGATGGTCAGCTTCGGCAATTCGTCAGGCGCGGTAACCGGCGTTAACCTCGGTATTCTGAATCAGAAAGGTTCGCTGTATGTGACTCGCCCTTCCCTGCAAGGATACATCACCAACCGGGAAGAACTTGAGGAAGCCAGCAACGAGCTGTTCTCGCTGATCGCCAGCGGCGTCATCAAAGTGGATGTGGCAGAGGCGCAGAAATTCGCGCTGACCGATGCGCAGCGCGCGCATGAGGTGCTGGAGAGCCGGGCGACGCAGGGGTCGAGCTTGTTGATTCCCTGAGTCCCAAAAAGAAATTGGGCTTCCCGCGGGAAGCCCTTTCTTTTTTTAGTTCGGCTGTATGTAGGGTACAGCTCGATGAATTCTTTAACGGCAGTCATAGTGACAGATTCGATAACTAAATCCTATTCTGTTCTAAGCCATGCCGCCGGAAAAGTTACAAGTATGTGACGAACCCCTCAATACCTTAGTAACGGAAGCGGTTATTGCGCTGATAACTGGGCACTTTTGGCGCTTTAATCGCCCGAATCACCCACACAACCGCAATGGCCAGCAGTAGCCACGGCAGCAGTTTGATCGTCAGCGCAAACAGTCCGCCAATAAACATGACCACCGTCGCCACCACGATAGCCGCCAGAATGCCGAGCAGCGAAACGCCTGTCGCTAACAGCATGACAAAAAAGCCAATCACAAAAAGTAGTTCCAGCATGGTGCTCTCCCACGAGTTCCCGAGTAATGCAGTAAGCATTACAAGAATCATGCCAGCATTAACCTGTTGTTATTAAAGCAAAACGCCCCGCGAACGTTCGCAGGGCGTGGTGAATTTGACGAACTTTTAGCGAAAGTTATCGCTTGTCTGCCACCAGTCGCAGCGCATGTTCCAGCACCTCAATATCGGCTCCGGCTTTATGCGCATTCTCGCTCAGGTAGCGGCGCCACTGGCGCGCGCCCGGAATACCCTGGAACAGGCCAAGCATATGGCGGGTGATATGGCCGAGATACGTGCCATTGCTCAACTCGCGCTCAATGTAAGGGTACATCGCACGCACGACGGCAATCGGATCGGTGTCCGCACCTTCGATGCCAAAGATTTCGCGATCGACCGTCGCCAGAATGCCCGGGTTCTGATACGCCTCGCGCCCGACCATCACGCCATCCACATGTTCCAGATGCGCTTTGGCCTCTTCCAGCGACTTGATGCCACCGTTGATGGACATCGTCAGGTGCGGGAAGTCACGCTTCAGTTGATATACGCGCGGATAGTCCAGCGGCGGGATCTCACGGTTCTCTTTCGGGCTGAGGCCGGAGAGCCAGGCTTTTCGCGCGTGGATGATAAACATCTCGCATTCGCCTTTCCCGGATACCGTGCTGATAAAGTCGCACAGGAACTCGTAGCTGTCCTGGTCGTCAATGCCGATACGGGTTTTGACCGTGACCGGAATGGAGACCACATCGCGCATCGCCTTGATACAGTCCGCTACCAGTTGCGCATTCCCCATCAGACAGGCGCCAAACATACCGTTTTGCACGCGGTCGGACGGGCAGCCAACGTTAAGGTTGATCTCGTCGTAGCCGCGTTCTTCTGCCAGCTTCGCGCACTGCGCCAGCGCGGCCGGATCGCTGCCGCCCAGCTGCAGGGCAACCGGATGCTCTTCTTCGCTATAGGCCAGATAGTCGCCCTTCCCGTGAATGATTGCGCCCGTGGTCACCATTTCGGTGTACAGCAGCGTATGGCGGGAGAGCTGGCGCAGGAAGTAGCGGCAGTGTCTGTCCGTCCAGTCGAGCATCGGCGCAATGGAGAAACGGTGTGCAGGGAAAGCGGTCTGTAATTCTGACGACATGGCGAAGTTTTAAGCATCTGGTGGAAAAGGGGCGCTACTATAGCACAAAGAAAAGCCGGAGGCGCAGCGCCTCCGGTGGACTTTAGAACGTCATGCTCAACTGAGCCCCGGCGCCCCAGGTTTCGTCCTCGCCGTACAGGCCCATCAGGTCAACATGAACGGTGCTGAACGGTGCGAAACCGACACCACCGGTAAAGACGTTGCTGTCGTTACCCTTCACGTCCGCGCGATAACCCGCACGCACCGCCAGCCAGCTGAGCGGCGTAACCTCGGCACCGACGCCAACGTACTGCGACGTATCTTCGCTCTTGAAGCCTTTGGTTTCGGTTAAATCGCCATCGGCGGTCAGCGTCACCAGGTCGTTGTGCCAAGCGGCACCGGCGGTCACCAGCGGACGGATCTGATAGGTGTCTTTATAGCTCACCACTTCTCCCGTACGGCCGTTGCGGATACGGATATCTTTGGTGTCGATATCGCGAGACATCAGGTTTTGGCCGCTCACGCCAACGGTCCAGTGTTCGCCGAAATCAGCCGCAATACCGGCATCGACGTTAAAGCCCGTGTCTTCCGTGCGGTAGCGGCTGTCGTTCCACTTGTTACTGTCGTAATCGTAGATTGACGTGGTGTAGTTATAGACCCAGGTTTTTTGCAGTTTTGGCGTCACGCCCACGGAAACCGGGACGCCGCCGAGGTCAAACTGACGGGCAACGGCAACACCATAGTCGGACACAATCGCCGCCCGGCCAGACGCCGTTGAGTTGAGATTTTTAGTGATCTGATCCGTGCCGTTCAGCGCAGCGTCCAGGGCAACACCGGCAGCCACCACTTTGCTTTGTTGAATACCGCGCAGATAATCAATATCTTGCTGATCGATAGACGAGCTCACCCGGCCATGGGCATAGCCTTTCGCCATAAAGGCCACGGAAAGCACATCGTTAGGGATACTCACGGCAAGCCCTGCACCTGCCGTCGCGCGTGCGGTTTTACCCTTGAGATAGTCCAGTTCATCAGCCAGATCTTTGGCCGCGCCCTGGAACTGATTAATGGAACTTAACGGATTGGTAATAATGTCTCCTGGCGTGAGGTCGTCAACCACATCCTTATAGTGATTGATTTTGTCGTTGATGGTATCTATCTCGTCCTGAAGATTGTCCTCATCCGTCACCTGTACGCCAACGGACGGCAAAATGACCGTCACATCATCGTCCGGTTTTGCCTTTGCCAGCAACGCGGGGTTGATTAACGCCCCGCTACCATAGCTCCCAGCCGCAACGCCGGTACCACCCATTGCGTCACTCCGTGATTCTGTCCAGGTATTGGCTGCTCCCGCCTGATTTGCCATAAACAAGGAAACAGCGATACTAACCACCGAAAATTTAAAATTTTTTTTCACAGTATGCCCGTTATAGTCTGTTATGAAATAACCCCTGTCTGTTATCACCCAAACAGGAACGAACTATTGCTGTGAATAAGTAGTAAAAGACCCGCTATTTCTATCCCTAAGTAAAACTTCCTTACGGCCTGTTGTATTTTGTGACGACCCTCAATATTTATAGAAGAGGAAATTATTTTTTCCCAGGTTTTCCATCATGCGGTCCAAAAAACTGGGGCGGGTGGTCTACCCAGCGATCCTCACGGGTAGCGGCATAAACGGGGTTGAGCGGATAGTAGATGCGGTTGTGCTTCTTATTTGCCTCGCCAACGACCAGTAACCGCACCTCTTCGTCCGTGTTGTTGATAAAGGTATGGCAAATACCGGTTCCGGCAGGAAACCCCACGCTGTCGCCCGGTTCAAGTTTCCATAAATAGCCATTAATCCACGCTTCTGGATGACCTTCGAGCACATAAACGAACTCTTCTTCATCGCTTTCCGCATGCGGATAGGACGTCCTGCGCCCGGGCGGTAAACGCTCATGATGGATACCAATGCGCCCGAGCCCAAGCTTGCGAGCCAACGGGGCGCCGATAGAAAATCGCTCATCGCTATCTGGATAGGTCGAATCATCCGCGCCTTCTACGTCGCGCCAGTGCCGAATACAGTCAGGTTTTTTCATTGTTTATTTCCCGGTTTGTAATTGGTCAGGTATAGCACAGACTGGCGGATCTCGGCGTTTTTACCAGAACATGATAAAGTGAGGGTTTTCCGTCCTATAACATCCGGGGTGCTAAATGGATAAGTCCACAAAAGAGCTGTTAGCGCAGGCCGAAAAGCTGTGTGCGCAACGCAATGTGCGCCTGACTCCGCAGCGCCTTGAAGTCCTACGTCTGATGAGCCTGCAGCAGGGTGCCATCAGCGCCTACGATCTGCTCGACCTGCTGCGCGAAAGCGAGCCGCAGGCGAAACCACCGACCGTGTATCGCGCCCTGGATTTCCTGCTGGAACAAGGATTCGTGCATAAAGTTGAGTCCACAAACAGCTACGTGTTGTGCCATCTGTTCGATCAGCCCACCCACACATCAGCAATGTTTATCTGTGACCGCTGCGGCGTGGTGAAAGAAGAAGCTGCGGAAGGCGTGGAAGATATTATGCATACGCTGGCGGCGAAAATGGGTTTTGCCCTGCGTCATAACGTGATTGAAGCGCACGGGCTGTGCTCTGCCTGCGTGGAAGTGGAAGCCTGTCGTCATCAGGGCGAATGTCAGCACGACCACTCTATTCTTGTGAAGAAAAAACCGCGTTAACGGCAAAAGAAAAGGCGGCACATGGCCGCCCTTAGGGTGTACTTCCTTGTACTTGCGGGTATAGCCCGGTTACCAGCGGTAGTCGTTGCGTTTTTCCCAGTCGCCCACTTCTTTTTCCGCCTGATCTTTCGCGTAGCCGTAACGTTCCTGAATTTTACCGACAAGCTGATCGCGTTTACCTTCAATGACGGTCATATCGTCATCAGTCAGCTTACCCCACTGTTCTTTCGCTTTACCTTTGAACTGCTTCCAGTTGCCGCCGATTTCGTCTTTATTCATCATCGTGTCCTCTTAGTTAAGCGTCGGGTCGTAACGTCCGTTACGTTCTTTTCTGCTGGACGTGATAATTATTGTAGTTAAGGATTCGGCAGTTGATTTCATATTCGGAATCTTTAACCGTCACGATATATCGTGACGTGGAGGGAACCAGGTATCGTTTTGCCAGTGGCGGTGCCAGATAAAAGCCAGCGATATCCCTCTCAGCGAGAGGAAAACGGCCAGGGCCAGCCACAAACCGTGATTACCCAGCCAGGGAAGCGTCAGCAGCGTCAGGCCAAACCCGGCCGCAGCGACCGCCATGCTGTTACGCATTTCCGCTCCGCGCGTCGCACCAATAAACATGCCATCCAGCAGATAACACCAGACGCCGACCACCGGTAAGATGACTTGCCAGATGAGATAGTGACTCGCCAGCTCGCGCAGCGCAGGAAGAGACGTAAGCAACGCGACGATTTGCTCACCAAAGCAGGCATAAACCAGGCCGAACGCCAGCGCCACCAGCCCAGACTGGCGGCAGGCTGCCCGCCAGACGTCCCGCAGCTGCCCGCTTTCGCGCGCGCCGTACGCCTGCCCGGAATGCGCTTCTACCGCATAGGCAAATCCGTCCAGCGCGTAGGCGGTAAAGGTCAGCAGCGTCATCAATACCGCGTTGACCGCAACGATTTCTGGCCCCAGTCGCGCCCCGAAAACCGTCAGCGCGCCGAAGCAGAGCTGAAGCAGCAGCGAGCGCAGCATGATGTCACGATTGAGCGCCAGCAGCCTACGGATATTGCCGCGCCACGCGGTTTTGAGCAGCGCCAGGGAGATGCCGCGCATCGTCAGCACGCGCCAGACCATCCACAGGCCAATAATAAAGGTTCCGTACTCGGCAATCGCCGTCGCCAGCGCCGCGCCCCGCACGTTCATATGCAGGCCCATTACCAGCCAGACATCCAGCACAATGTTGAGAAGGTTGCCTACCACCAGCAAAATCACTGGCGCACGGGCGTACTGCACGCCCAATAGCCACCCCAGCAGAACCAGGTTTGCCAGCGAGGCGGGCGCGCTGAGCCAGCGGATTTCAAGGAAACGTCGCGCCTGAGCCAGTACCGCCTCGCTGCCGCCGACAACATGGAGCGCAAGGTCGATCAGGGGCGTACGAAATAAAACGATTAACACCCCCGCGCCAAGCGCAAGGATCAGCGGCTGGACCAGCGCGCGCGCCAGACGCAGCGGATCTTTTGCACCATAAGCCTGGGCCGTGAGCCCGGTGGTGCTCATGCGCAAAAAGAGCAGCAGCATAAACAGGAAACTGGTTGCCGTCGCGCCAATCGCCACGCCGCCAAGATAAACAGGCGAATCAAGATGACCAATAACGGCAGTATCGACCAAACCCAGCAAGGGCACGGTGATATTGGAGAAAATCATCGGCAGAGCAAGACGCCACAATGCCTTATCGGATGCCGTCAGCAGTGACATGAAAAATACCGGGAGTGTGGAATGAAGCAGGCTACAGCAGCGCCATAGCCTGTCAGGAAGAGATTATAGCCATTCACCGTTGCGAATGACCCCAACCGCCAGTCCTTCGATAGAGAAGTTCTGTTCGCGGAGATCGACCACAATGGGTGAAAACTCGCTGTTTTCAGGCAGCAGCTGAACGCTGTTACCCTGTTTTTTCAGACGTTTGACGGTCACTTCGTCATCAATGCGCGCCACAACCACCTGGCCGTTACGCACATCCTGCGTTTTGTGCACCGCAAGCAGATCGCCGTCAAGAATACCGATGTCTTTCATCGACATACCGCTGACGCGCAGCAGGAAATCAGCGCTCGGTTTGAACATGCCAGGATCGACCTGGTAGTGGCCTTCAATATGCTGCTGTGCCAGTAAAGGCTCACCGGCAGCAACACGGCCTATCAGCGGAATGCCCGTCTCTTCTTCCACCAGCAGGCGGATACCGCGTGACGCGCCTGAAACAATCTCAATCACGCCTTTACGCGCCAGCGCTTTCAGGTGTTCTTCGGCAGCATTCGGAGAACGGAAACCCAGACGCTGCGCGATTTCCGCACGCGTGGGTGGCATACCCGTCTGGCCGATATGATCCCGGATGAGATCAAACACCTCTTGCTGCCTGGTCGTTAACGCTTTCATTCCGCCCCCTGGGTGTATATACAGTTATGCTGTGAGTATATACAGTCAAAGGCGATTTTGGAACCAAAAACTGCACAAAAAACCAGGGACTTAATTATTCCTCGAGGCTCATCGGAAATGTGACCAAAGCAGCGTGACCCAGGTGATAACTGCAGTGATAATCGCCAGCAACACGGCAGCAGAGCCCATGTCTTTTGCGCGGCCAGAAAGCTCGTGGAAATCTGAACCAATGCGATCGACAACGGCCTCAATAGCGCTATTAAGAATTTCCACTATCATCACCAGAAGTACGGAACCGATAAGAAGTACGCGGGTAATAGCATCAACATCAAGGAAACAGGCGATGATCACCGCGATGATTGCGGCGACACCCTCCTGGCGAAAGGCAGCTTCGTTGATCCACGCGGCACGGAAACCTTTCCATGAATAGCCGGCGGCTTTGATGATACGCGTTAACCCAGTGGTATTATTGGCCATTAAAAGAACCTTTTATGAAAAAAAGCGTCAGTAACAGGAACTGTAGCGCGTTTCGCTACAGCCTGAAGTATGACGGGTAACAACAGAAATTTTGCGCGCTTTCTGTTATCCTTGCGCCGCAATTGCATTATTAACCAGAGGCTTTACATCGTTTATGTCCGGCTGGCCACGAATTTACTACAAATTACTTAATTTACCATTAAGCATCCTGGTAAAAAGCAAGTCTATCCCAGCAGAACCCGCGCTGGAATTGGGGCTCGATACTTCGCGTCCTATTATGTACGTTTTGCCTTATAACTCGAAGGCAGACTTACTGACGCTTCGCGCCCAGTGTCTGGCGCATGACTTACCTGACCCGCTTGAACCGCTTGAAGTTGACGGTACACTGCTGCCGCGCCACGTGTTCATTCACGGTGGACCGCGCGTGTTTACCTACTACACGCCAAAAGAAGAGTCCATCAAGCTGTTCCACGACTATCTCGACCTGCACCGCAGCAACCCCGATCTGGATGTGCAGATGGTGCCGGTGTCGGTGATGTTTGGTCGTCGTCCGGGCCGTGAAAAAGGTGAAGAGAACCCGCCGCTGCGCATGCTTAACGGCATCCAGAAGTTCTTCGCGGTCTCCTGGCTGGGACGCGACAGCTTTGTGCGTTTCTCCCCTTCCGTTTCGCTGCGTCGAATGGCGGACGAGCACGGTACCGACAAGATCATCGCGCAAAAACTGGCGCGCGTGGCGCGTATGCACTTCGCCCGCCAGCGCCTGGCTGCCGTAGGGCCGCGTCTCCCGGCGCGTCAGGACCTGTTCAACAAGCTGCTGGCCTCCAAAGCGATTGCTCGCGCCGTTGAAGACGAAGCGCGCAGCAAGAAAATATCGCATGAGAAAGCCCAGCAGAACGCCATTGCGCTGATGGAAGAGATTGCAGCGAACTTCTCATACGAGATGATCCGCCTGTCCGATCGTATTCTCGGTTTTACCTGGAACCGCCTCTACCAGGGCATCAACGTTCATAACGCCGAGCGCGTACGCCAGCTGGCGCATGATGGCCATGAGATTGTCTATGTTCCCTGCCACCGCAGCCACATGGACTACCTGCTTCTTTCCTACGTGCTCTATCACCAGGGGCTGGTACCTCCGCACATTGCTGCCGGTATCAACCTGAATTTCTGGCCAGCAGGTCCGATTTTCCGCCGCCTGGGCGCGTTCTTTATCCGTCGCACCTTCAAGGGCAACAAGCTCTACTCTACCGTGTTCCGCGAATATCTGGGCGAGCTGTTCAGCCGCGGCTATTCCGTTGAGTACTTCGTGGAGGGCGGTCGTTCCCGTACCGGACGTCTGCTCGATCCGAAGACCGGCACGCTGTCGATGACCATTCAGGCGATGCTGCGCGGAGGAACCCGTCCAATCACGCTGGTGCCAATCTACATTGGCTATGAGCACGTGATGGAAGTGGGCACGTACGCCAAAGAACTGCGCGGTGCGACCAAAGAGAAAGAGAGCCTGCCACAGATGCTGCGCGGCTTGAGCAAGCTACGCAATCTCGGTCAGGGCTACGTGAACTTCGGCGAACCGATGCCGCTGATGACGTATCTGAACCATCACGTTCCCGAGTGGCGCGAGTCCATCGATCCTATCGAAGCGATTCGTCCGGCCTGGCTGACGCCAACCGTCAACGGCATCGCGTCCGAGCTGATGGTGCGCATTAACAACGCCGGTGCGGCAAACGCCATGAACCTGTGCTGTACGGCGCTTCTGGCTTCGCGTCAGCGCTCGCTGACCCGCGAGCAGCTCACGGAGCAGCTGGATTGCTATCTGGACATGATGCGCAACGTGCCGTATTCCGTTGATTCAACCGTGCCTTCTGCTACCGCCAGTGAGCTTATCGATCACGCGCTGCAGATGAACAAGTTTGAAGTCGAAAAGGACACGATCGGCGACATCATCATTCTGCCGCGCGAGCAGGCAGTGCTGATGACCTACTACCGCAACAACATCACCCATATGCTGATGCTGCCGTCGCTCATGGCGGCTATCATCACCCAGCATCGCCGTATTTCGCGTCAGGAGCTATTGCGTCACGTTGAGACGCTCTATCCGATGCTGAAAGCGGAGCTGTTCCTGCGCTGGAGCAAGGATGAACTGGCGGGCGAACTGGACAAACTGACGGAAGAACTGCGTCGTCAGGGGCTAATCACCGTCTCAAACGACGAGCTGCACATCAATCCGTCGCGTTCCCGTACCCTGCAACTGCTGGCGGCCGGCGCGCGCGAAACGCTGCAGCGCTACGCCATTACGTTCTGGCTGCTGAGTGCGAACCCGTCTATTAACCGCGGTACGCTGGAGAAAGAGAGCCGGACGCTGGCACAGCGCCTGTCCGTTCTGCACGGCATTAACGCCCCGGAGTTCTTCGACAAAGCGGTCTTCAGCTCTCTGGTCCTGACGCTGCGTGACGAAGGCTACATCAGCGATACGGGCGATGCCGAGCCGGAAGAGACGCTGAAGGTGTACCAGATGCTGGCAGAACTGATCACCTCGGATGTGCGTTTGACGATTGAGAGCGCGACGCAGGACGAGTGATGTGAAAAAGCCGGGTGGTGGTTTCACCTGACCCGGCCTGGCGTTCTGCATAATATAAAGGCCCGGTAAGCGCTAACGCTACCGGGCCTTATTTTTGAGCCTTGTTAAATCACCGGATTCAGCTCAGCAACGTAAAGGCTATCATCCCGACAATCGCACCCGTCGTACCGAGGATGGTTTCCATCAGCGTCCAGGTTTTAAGGGTTTGCGCTTCGGTAGCGCCGGTAAATTTCCCGAACAGCCAGAAACCCGCGTCGTTAACGTGAGAGACCACAATCGAACCGCCCGCGATACAGATAGACAGCGCGGCCATCTGCGCACCGGAGTAGTTCAGTTGTTCAATCACCGGCATCACCAGACCCACGGCGGTTAAGCACGCCACTGTTGCGGAACCCTGGATGATACGCACCGCCGCAGCAAGCACGAAGCAGGTGACCGCAATCGGCAGGCCCATCCCAGTCAGCGCTTCGCCCAGAGCCGGGCCCACGCCGGAATCCACCAGCACCTGCTTGAACACGCCGCCGGCGCCGATCACCAGCAGGATAATGCCCGCCGGCTGCAGCGCGGCACCGCAGATCTCCATCACCCGGTCTTTTGGCATCCCCTGACGCATTGCCAGGCCGTAAATCGCCACCAGACAGGCCACCAGGATCGCCGTGAACGGGTGGCCGATAAACTCAAACCATTCGTAGGCGCTGGAACCCACCGGCACAAAGCGCGCGGCGATGGTTTTCAGACCCACGAGAACCAGCGGGAGCAGGATCAGCGACAGGCTGAAGCCGAAGGACGGCATTTTGCCCTCGCCCAGGTGCGGCTCGGTGATGTCGTCCGGAATATGCAGCTCAACGTAACGGCTGATGAAGTTGCCCCACAGCGGGCCGGCAATAATCATCCCCGGAATTGCCGCGCACAGGCCAATCAGGATCATCCAGCCAAAGTCGGCGTGCATCTGGGATGCCAGCAGCATCGGCGCAGGCCCCGGCAGCAGAAACGCTGCTGCCGCCGCCACGCCCGCAAACAGCGGAATGACCAGCTTCACGAGGTTAGTACCGGTATGGCGCGCCATGGAGAACGCGACGCTTATCAGCAGCACAACGGCCACTTCGAAGAACAGCGGCAGCGCGCAAATCAGGCCCGCCAGACCAATCGCGTAGTGCGCGCGGCTGTGGCCGAAGGATTTCAACATCTTGACGGCAATCTGGTCGACCGCCCCCGTCTCGTGCAAAATCTTGCCAAACATCGCGCCCAGCGCGACCACAATCGCCAGGAAGCCCAGCGTGCCGCCCATCCCTTTTTCCATCGTCGCGGCGATCTTGTCGAGCGGCATACCGGAAAAGAGACCTGCACCTATAGAAACCACCATCAAAGCAACAAAAGCGTGCATACGCGCCTTCATCACTAAAAACAGCAGCAGCAACACGGAACCCACTGCTGTCAAAACTAGCGTTAATGTACTCAAAACTTACTGCCTTTTATTGATGACCTCGATGGTGCTGGCAACAACACCCTCCAGTGACTGATCGATATCAACCACTAAGACGTCTTTCTCGTCTTCACCCGGCTCCTGCAGCGCTTCGAACTGCGTCACTAGCATCTGGGTTTTGAAGAAGTGACCTTTACGCGCCTTCAGACGGCTTTCAATCACCTCGAAATCCCCTTTCAGGTAGATGAAAGAGAGGTTCGGGTTGCCGTCGCGCAGCAGGTCGCGGTAGGTTTTTTTCAGCGCGGAACAGACGATCAGGGAGACTTTGTTGGTGCGCTGCATCGCGAACGCGGCGTCATTCAGCGCCTGCAACCACGGTTTGCGGTCGTCATCGTTCAGCGGCTCGCCGGAGGCCATTTTCATGATGTTGCTGCGCGGATGGAGGAAGTCGCCATCAAGAAACGCAGCCTGGAGTTGATGCGCCACTTCGCTGGCTACGGCTGATTTCCCGCTACCGGAAACGCCCATCAGGACGTAGACGTGGTGATCGTGATTAGTCGTGCTCAAAGGGTGTCCCTCAGTCAATTGTTACGGGTAACAGTTATCGGTAACATTGTCCTGCCGGGGCAAAAGAGAAGCAATATCCAAACGTGCGCGAAGTGAATAAGTGTGAGCTACTTCAAATTTGTCAGTTCAAATAGATCCACCCGGTGACAAGGTGAAACCTAAATCTAACATTTTTGGGGTAACCGTCTCGCCACGAATGCGCGCCAGCAGGCGTTCTGCGCCAATGCGGCCCATACGTTCACGCGGGGTCAGGACGCTTGCCAGACGCGGCTCCATCACCTGGCCGATGTCGTGGCCGTGGAAACCGGCAATTGCCATATCATCCGGGATCTTGAGCCCCAGACGCTGACACTCAAACGCCGCGCCGACCGCAAGGTCATCGTTGGTGCAGAAAATACCGTCCAGTTGCGGATACTCGCGTCGTGCCTGACGCATCAGCTCAATACCCGACGTATAGGAAGAGGACTGCTCCACCATTACGCTGTAGGGGGTTAAGTTCGCGTCGAGCATCGCCTGCTCGTATCCCTTCTGTTTGATGATAGTACGTTCATCAAGACGCGCACCCAGATAGGCGATATGACGATGACCGCGAGCGATGATGGCCGCCGTCATCTGGCGCGCCGCTTCGAAGTTATCGAACCCCACGGCGATATCGAGGCACGGCGACTGGCTGTCCATCAGCTCCACCACCGGGATACCGGCCACTTCGATCATTTTGAGCGTGCGGGCAGTGTGGGTACGTTCCGTTAAAATCAGGCCGTCGATGTTCCAGGAAAGCATCGATTCAAGACGTTCCTCTTCCAGCTCCGGCTTGTACCCGTAGTGTGCAAGCATGGTCTGATAGCCAAAAGCATCGGTTACGCTTTCAATGCCGCGCAAAACTTCGGCGAAAACCTGGTTGGTCAAGGAAGGAAGCAGGACGCCCACCGCACGGCTGGTCGCATTGGAGAGAATATCGGGCGCGCGGTTGGGGATATAACCCAGTTCATCAAGGGCAGCGGCAATCTTGCCACGTAACGCCACGGAAACCTGCTCCGGGTTACGTAAAAAACGGCTGACCGTCATTTTGGTCACACCGACGCGATCGGCGACATCCTGAAGTACGGGGCGTTTCTTTTTCATCGTCCTGAGAAATCTTGAAGTGAGAGATTTGCTCAGTTTATCACGGACAAAGCCCATCCTTCCCCTGTCAAAGGGAAGGATGGGCATTTATTTATGATTTATTACACCGGCGGCAGGTCAAACAGCAGAATTTCACTTTCGCTGTCGGCATGCACGGAGAGCGCCTGCTCATCCCAGACGGCCAGACCATCGGCGGTTGTCGCTTTGGTGCCGTTGATGGACACTTCACCTTTCACCACCTGGATCCAGACGCGGCGGTTGGCGGCAATCTGGTGCACAGACTGTTCGTCTTTCGCCAGCGCCCAGCGGTACAGCTCCATATCCTGATGCACCTTCAGGGAACCTTCACGCGCATCCGGGGACAGCACCAGCTGTTTGCCCTGTTTTGCGTCGAAGCGGCGCTGCTCGTAGCGCGGCGTGATGCCGGTCTCTTCTGGAATGATCCAGATTTGATACAGGTGCAGTTTTTCCGTTTTGCTCGGGTTGTACTCGGAATGACGCACCCCGGTACCCGCGCTCATAATCTGGAACTCGCCCGCCGGAACCTGCTCTTTGTTACCCATGCTGTCCTGGTGCTCAACCGCCCCTTCCAGCACATAGGTCAGGATTTCCATGTCTTTGTGCGGGTGGGTACCGAAGCCCTGGCCTGCATCAATCACGTCGTCGTTAATCACGCGCAGTGCGGAGAAACCCATGAAGTTTGGGTCGTAGTAGTCGGCAAACGAGAATGAATGCCATGAGTCCAGCCAGCCATGATTCGCGTGACCACGTTCGTTTGCTTTGCGTAAGTAGATCATTGTTTTCACCCTCAGTTCGTTTCGATGGAGTAAGTGTGGACGCAAACCGCCCTGGATCATAGAGGGTGAAAATTGACTCCTCTGTTCAAAAATTATGAATAAGGGAAGAGGAGCCGTTTTTGCTTATTTCGCGAGGGTTACCGTGGCAGGAGAAGCCTGCTCGAAGGCCCGCTCGAGGATTTCCAGGTTGGCCAGAACGTCAGATTCCTTGACGTAATTCGGCGCGCCGATTGTGAGAGTTTCATACAGCGCATCGTAGACGCGGCCATAGTCGCCAATTTCCGGTTTTAACTCTTCTCTCACCGTCACGCCCTCATCGTTCACGTACTCCAGCATGCCCACGGAATCATCCGCCGCAAAGCCCGGCTCACCCGGCATGATGTTGGCCTTCAGGCTGGTCTCCTGCTGGTCGATGCCGTACTTGATGAACGAGCCTCGGGTGCCGTGAACGATAAATTTCGGATAGTCGATTTTTACCAGATGACTGGTTTTGACGATGGCCTTCAGGTCGCCGTAGAACAGCTGCGCTTCAAAGGTGTCGTCCGGGTTGGCTTTATTACGCAGGCTGCGGATGTCGTATGCGACATGATCCGGTCGGCCAAAAAGGGAGATGATCTGGTCCATGGTATGCACGCCCAGACCATAGAACGAGCCGTCCTGCGGCAGGCCGGGTTGGGTTTCCGCTACCGGACGGTAGTAATCGAAGTGGCTTTCGATTTCCACAATGTCGCCCAGCTTGCCGCTTTCAATCGCCTTTTTCGCCGTCAGGAAGCAGCTGTCAAAGCGACGGTTCTGATACGGCGTAACGGTCAGGCCTTTACTTTTCGCCAGCGCGAACAGCTCTTTTGCTTCGGCGATGGTCGGGGTGAACGGTTTTTCCACCAGCACGTTTTTGCCCGCTTCCAGCGCGCGTTTCGCGTAGTCGAAGTGGCTGTCGGCGTGCGTGCAGACGACAACCAGTTTGACCTGCGGGTCGTTAAGCACGTCATCCAGATCGCTGGTGAAATGAATATGAGAATACTGCGGGGATTGCTCTTCCGGCTTCGCGCGGCGGCGGAAGACGTGCGCGACGTGCCAGCTGTCTTTACGGTTGAGAACATACGGCAGGTGGTAGCGGGTCGTACTTTTACCAAATCCAATAAATGCGCAATGTAGTGTCATGGCTCAGTCCTTTTGGAAGGTTACTGAGTCTAACCATAACAAAAAAAAAGCCAGCTAAAAGCTGGCTAAAGTAATACTGGAAGCAATGTGAGCAATGTCGTGCTTTCAGGTTCCCGTAGGGGTCTTCCTGAATGCAGAGCAATAATAATCATTCTCATTCGCACTTGTCCAATACTTTTTGCAAAAAATAGCGGTTGACTCAAATTTTAAAGTCATTGATGTTGGAAGGGACGTTTAACTGACTGAGGAACAAGGAATGAGTGAGATAGTGATACGCCATGCGGAACCGAAAGATTATGACGCCATTCGTCAGATCCACGCCCAGCCGGAGGTGTACCACAACACACTACAGGTTCCTCATCCGTCTGAGCAAATGTGGCAAGAACGACTCACCGACCAGCCCGGCATTAAGCAACTGGTCGCCTGTATAGACGGTCATGTCGCCGGGCATCTGTGCATCGCCGTCGCGCAACGCCCACGCCGCAGCCATGTGGCTGATTTTGGGATTTGTGTCGGTGCGCAGTGGCAAAACCGGGGCGTTGCCAGCGCGCTGATGCGCACCATGATTGATATGTGCGATAACTGGCTGCGCGTTGACCGCATTGAGCTGACGGTATTTGTCGATAACGAACCGGCGATTGCGGTGTACAAAAAACACGGGTTCGAAATTGAAGGCACCGGCAAACGCTATGCCCTGCGCAACGGCGAGTATGTGGATGCGTATTACATGGCGCGAATGAAGTAGTTTGTTGCCCTCACCCTAACCCTCTCCCACCGGGAGAGGGAATGAAAAACGTAGGCCGGGTAAGGTGAAGCCGCCACCCGGCAAACCATCAATACCCCGCCGACAAATCATCCACCGACCGCGGATCCGACGCGCCAAACAGCGCCCCATCCGGCCCGACCATAATGCTCTGGGTGCTGCCCATCGCCTCCTTCACCGCCACCTTCTGCCCGCGCTGTTCAAGCAGCTTGATGGTGTCCGGGCTAAAGCCCTTCTCCACGCGCAGCTCGTCCGGCAGCCACTGGTGATGGAAACGCGGAGCGTTGGTCGCTTCGGCGACGTTCATTCCAAAGTCGATGCTGTTCACCACCATCTGCAGCACGGTGGTGATAATACGGCTCCCGCCAGGGCTGCCGGTTACCAGCCAGGTTTTCCCGTCTTTCACGACAATGGTGGGCGACATAGACGATAGCGGACGCTTCTTCGGCCCGACGGCGTTTGCATCACCGCCCACCAGCCCGTAGACGTTCGGCACGCCCGGTTTGGCAGAGAAGTCATCCATCTCGTTGTTCAGCAGAATACCGCTGTTGCCCGCCACAATCCCGGTGCCGAAGGTGGTGTTGAGCGTGTACGTCACCGCCACCGCGTTACCGTCTTTATCCACCACCGAGAAGTGTGTGGTCTGGTTGCTTTCATACGGCGCCAGCTTGCCGGGGCGGATCTCGCTCGACGGTTTAGCCTTGTTGATGTCGATCTGATCGGCAATAGATTTGGCATACGCCTTGTTGGTCAGCGCCTGCCATGGCACCTTCACGAAGTCCGGATCGCCGAGATATTCCGAACGGTCCGCGTAAGCGCGTTTTTCCGCTTCCGCCATCACCTGCATGGCATCCGCGCTGCCGAAGCCGAACTTGTGCATATCGAAGTTTTCGAGAATATTGAGGATCTGCACGATGTGGATCCCGCCGGAAGACGGCGGCGGCATGGAGAAGACCTCGTATCCGCGATAGGTGCCGCTAATCGGCTCGCGCTCCACCGCCTTGTATTCTGCCAGATCCGCTTTGGTGATGAGCCCGCCGTTCTTCTGCATCTCTTCGGCAATCTGGTCGGCAATTGCCCCTTTGTAGAAGGCGTCCGGACCGTGCTCCGCAATCAGCTCCAGGCTTTTGGCGAGGTTCTTCTGCACCAGCTTATCGCCCTTCTTCAGTGGCTCACCGTCTTTCCAGAAAATGGCCTTGCTGTTTTCGTGATTCGGAATGACTTCGCTGCCGTAGGTCTTGAGGTCGTCCGCCAGCGCATCGTTTACCACAAAGCCGTCGCGCGCCAGCTTGATGGCAGGCTGAACCACCTTGTTCAGCGGCATCGTGCCGTATTTTTCCAGCGCCAGCGAGAAGCCCGCAACGGTGCCCGGCGTGCCGGTGGCGAGGTGCGAAGTCAGGGATTTTTTGCTGTCAGGGTTACCCTGATCGTCGAGGAACATATCGCGGGACGCCTGAGAAGGCGCCATTTCTCGGAAATCGATAGCGGTGGTTTTGCCGTCTTTGGTGCGCAGCATCATAAAACCGCCGCCGCCCAGGTTCCCCGCCTGCGGATGCGTTACCGCCAGCGCATAGCCGACGGCGACCGCTGCATCCACCGCGTTACCGCCCTGCCTGAGAATGTCGACGCCCACGCGGGTCGCCAGTGCATCCACGGATGCCACCATCCCGTGGGTTGCCCGCACGGGATGAAAAACATCTTCCTCCACGCCGTAAGAGACCGGAGGCGCCGCTGGCGGGTTGGCCGCCACGCTAAATGTACCGCCTGCCATCAGCGCGGCGATGGCGACCCAGCGCAAAAACGTTGGTTTCATCATTATTGTTCTCCAGGTGAAGGGATCCATATTCCCCGCTTAAGCCTGGTTCACAACTCCTAAAAAATCATCGTCATGGTGAAATCGGGGTAAACTTAAGAGAGACCTCAAAAGGAGGAAATGACAATGAAACGCTTGATGATTCTTGCGGCGCTGATCCCGTTTGCCGCGCTCGCACAGCCGCTTAACACCATGAACAACCCAAACCAGCAGGGTTATGTCATCCCGAGCCAGCAGCGTATGCAGACCGAGATGATGAGTCAGCAACAGCAGCAGAAAGGGATGCTTAATCAGCAGCTTAAAACGCAGACCCAGATGCAGCAGCAAAGCCTGCAAAATCAGATGAACGCCAACACCCAGCGCGTGCAGCAGGGGCAGGTGCGCGAGCAGCCGCTGCCGAATAAAAACGGCGGGATGCTAGGAGGAATGACGTCGTCAGGCAGCGGACAGCAGCACATGCTGCCGCCGCAGTCGAATGGCAGTATGCTTAATCCGCAGAACTAAAATCCGGGCCGATCAGGTCGATTGCATCGGTACAGATGCTGTCCACGCCCCAGCGCAGCAGTTCGGCTGCGCGCTGGGGTTTGTTAACCGTGTAGACCAGAATATGCAGGTCCGCGTCCTTCAGCATCTTCACCCGCGCCTCATCCAGCAGCCTGTGGTTGAGATGGATAGAAACGCACGCTAAGCGTGTCGTCAGCTCGCGCCAGTCCTCGCGCCACTCGTCAAGCAGAAGCCCGCGCGGCAGATCCGGCACGGCCGCCTGTGCCGCTTCCAGGGCGTCAATTTCAAACGAGGAGAGCAGCGGCGCGGTCATCCCTTCCCACAGTTCGCGTGCGGCCAGGGCAATCACTTTGCCGGTCAGCGGCCCGGTGCCGGTGGTCGGTTTGATTTCGATATTGGCCATCATGCCATGCTGGCGACAGCGATCGGCCACTTCCGCCAGCAGCGGCAGCGGTTCGCCTTTGAATTCGCCGCTGTACCAGCTTCCTGCGTCCACCTTCAGTAGATCGCGCCACGGCAGCTCGCCCGCCACGCCCCAGCCGTTGCTGGTGCGTTCGAGGTTATCGTCATGCAGCAGGAAAATTTCGCCGTCTTTCGACAGCTTGGCGTCGAACTCGATCATCGTGTGACCGTAGCGCGCGCCGACGTCAATTGCCGCCAGGGTGTTCTCCGGCGCCAGCTTACCGCCGCCCCGGTGGGCGACGACGTGGGGATAAGGCCAGTTGCTCATACTCGTTGTCCTGTTTCACCGTCAAACAGGTGCAGATGGTTTTCCGGCAGGTGCAGCCACAGCGTGCTGCCTGCTTTCGGACGCTCCTGATGCGCCAGGCGCACCACCATTTTTTGTTCGCCCCAGCGCCCGTGCGCCAGGTTATCTGCACCCAACATCTCCAGCGTGTCCATCACCAGCGGCACGCCGCCGTCCGCCTGAGAGGTTAAACCAATATGTTCCGGGCGGATACCGAGCGTCATCTTACGCCCGGCGTAGCCACGATAGTACCAGTTGATCGGCAATGCCATCCCGCTTTCCAGCTCAAAATGCGTGCCCGTGTTGCTGATACGCCCTTCCAGCAGGTTCATTGCCGGGCTGCCGATAAAGCTCGCCACAAAGCGGGTGGCCGGTTTCTCGTACACTTCCACCGGCGTGCCAATCTGCTCGGCGATGCCTTTGTTCATCACCATTACGCGCTGGGCGAGGGTCATGGCTTCGACCTGATCGTGGGTGACGTACAGAGAGGTGGTTTTCAGACGACGGTGCAGCTGCTGCAGCTCAAGACGCATCTGCACGCGCAGCTTGGCGTCGAGGTTAGACAGCGGCTCGTCGAAGAGGAATACCGCCGGATCGCGCACGATGGCGCGCCCCATTGCCACGCGCTGGCGCTGGCCGCCGGAGAGCTCGCGCGGGCGGCGCTTCAGCAGGCCGTCCAGCTCGAGAATACGCGCCGCCTCTTTCACCCGCTCGTCGATATGGCCTTTGCCCATCCCGCGGATTTTCAGCCCCCAGGCCATGTTCTCTTCCACGCTCATGTGCGGATAGAGAGCGTAGTTCTGGAACACCATCGCAATGCCTCTGTCTTTCGGCTCCATTTCGGTGACGCGCTGGCGGTCAATCCAGATATCCCCGGAGGTCACGCGCTCCAGCCCCGCCACCATGCGCAGCAGGGTGGATTTGCCACAGCCGGACGGGCCGACCATCACGATGAATTCTCCGTCCGCCACGTCGAGCGTCAGCGGCTGAATCACCTGAGTTTTGCCATCCCAGCTTTTGGTTACTGCCTGAAGTTTTAAACCTGCCATCTTATTTCTCGCTATCGACCAGGCCGCGGACAAACGCGCGCTGCATGGCTAAAACAATGACTACGGGTGGGATAAGGGTGAGCAGCATCGCCGCCATCACCTGGTTCCAGAGGGTGGTGCCTTCGCCAGTGGCGATCATGCCTTTGATGCCCGCCACGGCGGTGCCGAGGTTGACGTCCTGAATAATCAGCAGCGGCCACAGGTACTGGTTCCAGCCGTAGATAAAAGTGATCACAAACAGCGCCGCGAGGTTGGTTTTCGACAGCGGCAGCACGATGTCGCGGAAGAAGCGCATCGGCGACGCACCGTCGATACGCGCCGCTTCAATCAGCTCGTCCGGCAGAGTCATAAAGAACTGGCGGAACAGGAAGGTGGCGGTCGCCGAGGCCATCAGCGGCAGGGTTAAGCCCGCGTAGCTGTCGAGCATCTTCAGGTTGGCAATCACCTCCACCGTCGGGAAGATACGCACCTCCACCGGCAGCATCAGCGTGATGAAGATCATCCAGAAGAAGAGATTGCGCAGCGGAAAGCGAAACCAGACGATGGCGAAGGCCGAAAGTATCGACACCGTAATTTTGCCGACCGTAATGCCAAACGCCATGATGAAGCTGTTGAGCATCATCAGCCAGAACGGCGCGCTGTTGGCGCCCACGCCCTGGGTCCAGATGGTCTTCATGTTCTCGAAAAGATGTGTGCCTGGGATCAGCGTCATCGGCGTGTCGAACACCGCTTTGGTGTCCAGCGTGGCGGCGACAAACGCCACGTACAGCGGGAAGAGGATGACGATAATCCCTAAAATCAGCATGGTATGGCTGAAAATCGTCAGCCCGCGACGGTTCTCAATCATTGGTAGCGCACCTTACTTTCGACATAGCGGAACTGCACCACCGTGAGGATGATGACGAGGAACATCAGCACGACGGACTGCGCGGCAGAGGCAGAGAGATCCAGACCCGCAAAGCCTTCGCGGTAGATTTTGTAAATCAGCGTGGTGGTCGCCTGCACCGGGCCGCCTGCGGTCGCCGCGTCGATCACCGGGAAGGTGTCGAAGAAGGCGTATACGAGGTTAACCACCAGCAGGAAGAAACTCACCGGGGCGATCAGCGGCAGCGACAGCCTGAAGAAGCGACGAATGGGCCCTGCGCCGTCAATTGCCGCGGCTTCCACCAGCGAGCGCGGAATGGACTGCAGCGCGGCAAAGAAGAACAGGAAGTTGTAGCTAATCTGCTTCCACACCGAGGCAAACACCACCAGGAACATCGCCTGGCCGCTGTTCTGGGCATGGTTCCAGTCGTAGCCCAATTCGGCCAGGAAGTGGGTAATCAATCCGCGCCCCGGGTTAAACAGGAAGATCCACAGCACGGCGGCGACGGCGGGAGCCACGGCGTAAGGCAGCAGCATCAGGGTTTGATAAATACGGCTGCCGCGCACCACGTAGTCCACCAGCGCGGCGAAAAACAGCGAGGCAACCAGGCCGCTGACGGTCACCAGCGCGCTGAACTTCATCGTCGTCCAGAAGGAGTCCAGGTAGTAGCTGTCGTGGAACAGCGCGGTGAAGTTGTCCAGGCCAACAAACTGGCTGGAAAGCCCGAACGGGTCGACGCTTTGTACCGAGTACCACAGCGCTTCGCCCGCAGGCCAGATAAAGAAGATAACGGTGATGACCAGCTGCGGCGCAACCAGCAGATACGGCAGCCAGCGGGAACGGAACACCGGACGGGATGATGACATTGAGATTTGGTTCCTGGCGATTTCGGTTTTCTCCCTCTCCCTGTGGGAGAGGGTTGGGGTGAGGGCATCAGGCCGCATTAATCCGTAAGCCCGGAACGCTGCGCGTCACCGGGCATTTTTTTACGATTTGGTCGATTGCTCAAAGCGACGCAGCAGCTGATTCCCGCGCTCTACCGCAGAGTCCAGCGCCTGCTGTGGCGTTTTCTTACTGGTCCACACGCTTTCCAGCTCTTCATCCACGATGGTGCGGATCTGCGGCATGTTGCCCAGACGCAGGCCTTTGGTGAACGGCAACGGCGGCTTGTTCAGCATCTGACGCGTCGCAATGTCCGCGCCCGGGTTCTTGCTGTAGAAGCCCTGCTCGCGGGTCAGGTCGTATGCGGCTTTGGTGATCGGCAGGTAGCCGGTCTTCTGGTGCCATTCGGCGGCGTTTTCAGGCTTCGCCAGGAAGTCGAGGAACTCGGCCACCCCTTTGTAGGTGCCCTTGTCTTTACCCTGCATCACCCACAGGCTCGCTCCGCCGATGATGGCGTTCTGCGGCGCGCCCTTCACGTCAGCGTCATACGGCATCATGCCCACGCCGTAGTTGAATTTGGCGTAGTGACGGATATCCGCCAGCGAGCCGGACGAGGCGGTGGTAATGGCGCAGTCGCCGTTGTAGAACTTCTCGGTGGATTCGTCTTTACGCCCGAAGTAGCTGAAGTCGCCCTTCTTGTTCAGATCGGCCAGCAGCGCGATGTGCTTCACCTGCTCCGGCTTGTTGAACTCCAGTACCGCGTCGGTGCCGTCGAAGCCGTTGTTTTTGGTCGCAACCGGCAGGCCGTGCCAGGCGCTGAAGTTTTCAATCTGGATCCAGCCCTGCCAGCCGCTGGCGTAGCCGCACTTCATCCCCGCCGCCTTCAGCTTCGCGGTGTACTCCGCCAGGTCCTGCCAGGTTTTTGGCGGCTGCTCCGGGTCTAAACCGGCTTTTTTGAAGGCGTCTTTGTTGTAGTACAGCACCGGCGTGGAGCTGTTAAACGGCTGGGAAAGCAGGTGGCCGGTTTTGGAATCGGTGTAGTAACCCGCTACGGTCGGCACGAACTGCGACTCGTCGAAGTTGATGCCCGCTTCTTTGAATACTTCATAGACCGGCTTGATGGCTTTGGAGGCCATCATGGTGGCGGTACCCACTTCATAAACCTGCAACAGCGCCGGCGCGTTGCCCGTACGGAAGGCGGCGATGCCCGCGCTCAGGCTCTGCTCGTAGTTACCTTTGTACACCGGCACAATTTTGTAATCCGGATGGGTGTCGTTGAAACGCTGCGCCAGGGAGTCAACTTCTTTACCCAACTCCCCTTCCATGGAATGCCAGAACGGAATGGTGGTCACAGCCATTGCGTTCGTCGCAAAAGCCAGACCCAGTGCCAGACCCAAAGCTGTGTGTCGTAACGATGTCATTGTCATCTCTCTTATTGTGCCGGATGCGCGATATCACGCGTTTTATGCTCGCGAGGTAACATGACATGCTCGAATTACAGAAAAATAACTGTTTGTTTACAGATAAGTGACAGCCAGGCGTCAGGGGGATGATGGTTGTGTGAAGGGGGATGGGGGTTAGGTGCGGTCTGGTGCCCTCACCCCGACCCTCTCCCACGGGGAGAGGGAGCAAACACTAAAAAAGGCAACTTGCGTTGCCTTTTTGCTTTTATCTCGTGCGGTCTGGTGCCCTCACCCCGACCCTCTCCCACGGGGAGAGGGAGCAAACACTAAAAAAGGCAACTTGCGTTGCCTTTTTGCTTTTACCTCGTGCGGTCTGGTGCCCTCACCCCGGCCCTCTCCCACGGGGAGAGGGAGCAAACACTAAAAAAGGCAACTTGCGTTGCCTTTTTGCTTTTACCTATCCGCCCAGATACGCGCTCCGCACCGCCTCGTTCGCCAGCAGCGCGTCGCCGGTATCCTCCAGCACCACGCGACCGTTCTCCAGCACGTAGCCACGGTCGGCGAGCTTCAGCGCCTGGTTGGCGTTCTGCTCGACGAGGAAAATGGTCATCCCCTCTTTGCGCAGCTGCTCAATGGTGTCGAAAATCTGCTGAATGATGATCGGCGCCAGACCGAGCGACGGTTCGTCCAGCAGCAGCAGGCGCGGCTGGCTCATCAGCGCTCGGCCAATCGCCAGCATCTGCTGCTCACCGCCGGACATGGTGCCCGCACGCTGGATGCGGCGCTCCCACAGGCGCGGGAAGAGTTCATATACCCACTTGATGCGGATCTGGTATTCATCGCGGTGAGCGAAGAAACCGCCCATCGCCAGGTTCTCTTCCACCGTCATGCGGGAGAAGACGCGGCGCCCTTCCGGAACAATCGCCACCGCCTCGCGCATGATTCTGGCAGTCTGCCAGTCGGTAATGTCTTTACCATCGAACACAATCCGCCCGCTGGTGGCGCGCGGGTCGCCGCACAGGGTGCCGAGCAGCGTGGTTTTGCCCGCGCCGTTGGCGCCAATCAGGGTCACGATTTCACCCTGATTGATATGCAGGCTGACGTCGTGCAGCGCCTGGATCTTGCCGTAGTGCGCGTTGACCTTGTCGAACGTTAACATCGCTTTTTCCATCTTATGCCTCACCAAGGTATGCGCGGATCACGTCCGGGTTGTTGCGGATCTCTTCCGGCGTGCCGTTTGCCAGCGGCGTGCCCTGGTTTACCACGTAGATACGGTCCGAAATGCCCATCACCAGCTTCATGTCGTGCTCAATCAGCAGGATGGTGGTGTCGTGACTGTCGCGCAGCTCGGCAATCAGTTCGTCCAGCTCTTTGGTCTCTTTCGGATTGAGCCCTGCCGCCGGTTCGTCGAGCATCAGGATTTCCGGCTGCGTCACCATGCAGCGCACAATCTCCAGACGACGCTGGTCACCGTAGGCCAGGTTGCTCGCCTGACGGTTGGCGTGCTGCAGCAGGCCAATTCGGTCGAGCCAGGTGGCGGCGCGATCAAGCGCTTCATCCTGCGCGCGGCGGAAGGCCGGGGTTTTCAGCAGGCCGGAGAACAGCCCGGTTTTCAGCTGCTGATGCTGTGCCACCAGCAGGTTCTCAATCACCGTCATCTCGCGGAACAGACGCACGTGCTGGAAGGTACGCACCACGCCCATGCGGGCAATCTGCTGGCCCGGCAGCCCTTCCAGGTGCTGATCGCGCAGCATGATGGTGCCGCCCGTTGGCTTGTAGAAGCCGGTCAGGCAGTTAAAGACCGTGGTTTTCCCCGCGCCGTTCGGACCAATCAGCGAGACAATCTCTTTCTTGTGCAGATCCAGATTCACGTTGTTGACCGCCAGCAGGCCGCCAAAACGCATCATCAGGCCGTTAACGGATAATAATGGCTGACTCATGCCTGCTCTCCTTTCGCTTGCCCGTTCTTCAGCTTCAGCTGTGGACGGGTCATCGGCAGCAGACCCTGCGGACGCCAGATCATCATCAGCACCATCAAACCACCCAGCATCAGCATGCTGTATTCGTTAAAGTCGCGCATCAGCTCACGCGAGACCACCAGCAGGATGGCCGCGAGGATAACGGCAAACTGCGAGCCCATCCCGCCGAGCACCACAATTGCCAGCACAAAGGCGGATTCGGCGAAGGTGAACGATTCCGGGCTAACGAAGCCCTGACGCGCGGCAAACAGCGTTCCGGCGAAACCGGCAAACGCGGCGCTGATGGTGAACGCGGTCAGCTTGATGCGGGTCGGGTTCAGGCCCAGGGAGCGGCAGGCGATCTCATCTTCACGCAGCGCTTCCCACGCGCGGCCCAGCGGCATGCGCAGCAGGCGGTTAATCACGAACAGGGTGATCACCACCAGCAGCAGCGCCACCAGATAGAGCCAGATCACGCGGTCGGACGGGTCATACTTCACGCCGAAGAAGTTGCTGAAGGTATCCCAGCCGCCTTCGCGGGCGGTACGGCTGAACTCCAGGCCGAAGAAGGTCGGTTTCGGGATCTGGCTGATGCCGTTCGGGCCGCCGGTCACTTCGGTGTTGTTCAGCAGCAGGATACGGACGATTTCACCGAAGCCTAAGGTCACAATCGCCAGGTAGTCACCGCGCAGGCGCAGCACCGGGAAGCCAAGCAGGAAGCCAGCAGCGGCAGAGACCAGCCCCGCCAGCGGCAGGCAGGTCCAGAAGCCGAGACCGTAATAGTGGTTCAGCAGCGCGAAGGTATAAGCGCCGATGGCGTAGAAGCCGCCGTAGCCCAGCACCAGCAGGCCCGAGAGCCCCACGACCACGTTCAGACCGAGGCCGAGAATCACGTAGATCATGGTCAGAGTGGCGATATCCACGGTGCCGCGAGACACCACAAACGGCCACGCCACGGCGGCCACCAGCAGCGCCACGAGGAACAGCTTCTGCTTAACCGTAGAACCGTCGATTGCCGGCAGAACGAATTTCGGCCCGGAGACGTTTTTCAGCGTCTTCTGGAACAGCGGACGCAGCAGCTGGAACAGGAACACGACGGCAGTGCCGATAAACACCCACTGCCAGCGGATGTCGGGGGCGGCGTCCACCACCAGCTTCGTCCCGTCCAGACCTAACTGGACGCCCATAAAGACGCCCGCCAGCACGAAGAACATGGCGGCAGAGAGCAGCGCCATTGCAAAATGCATCGGTTTCATACTTTCTCTACCTCCGGACGGCCCAGAATACCGGTAGGCATCACCAGCAGAACCAGAATCAGCAGGGCAAACGACACCACGTCTTTATATTCCGTGCTCAGGTACGCCGAGGAGAGCGCTTCCGCCACGCCCAGGATCAGGCCACCAATCATCGCGCCCGGAATACTGCCGATACCGCCCAGAACCGCCGCGGTGAAGGCTTTCATCCCGGCCATGAAGCCGATGTACGGGTTGATCACGCCGTAGAACTGGCCGAGCAGCACGCCTGCGACCGCCGCCATCGCGGCGCCAATCACGAAGGTCAGGGCAATCACGCGGTCGGTGTTGATGCCGAGCAAGCTCGCCATCTTCAGGTCTTCCGCGCAGGCGCGGCAGGCGCGTCCCATACGCGAGTAGCGGATGAACAGCGTCAGGGCGAGCATCGCAATAAATGTCACCACCCAGATAACCAGCTGCATGGTGGTGATAGAGGCCGCGAAGTTTTCGCTGGCCCCCACGATCCACTGGCCGTTAAACAGGCTTGGCAGCGCCACGTCGCGCGAACCTTCGGTAAGGCTGACGTAGTTTTGCAGGAAGATCGACATCCCGATCGCGGAAATCAGCGCAATCAGACGCTTGGAGCTGCGCACCGGCCGGTAGGCCACGCGCTCAATGCTCCAGCCGTAGGCGCTGGCTATCACGATCGCGCCGACAAACCCGGCGGCGACCAGCAGCCAGCTACTGTCGATGCCCATCATCATCAGGGCGGCGATAATCATAAAGGAGACGTAGCTACCGATCATGTATACCTCGCCGTGGGCGAAGTTGATCATGCCGATAATGCCGTAAACCATCGTATAGCCGATGGCGATCAGCGCGTAGGTGCTTCCCAGCGTAACGCCGTTAAACATCTGCTGCAGGAAATAGAGAAACTGCTCGGACATATGCAAACCTTTTTATACCCGCCCGTCATGCCGGGCGGTGGGATAATTATTTGGCGGCCGAGGATGAACCATCGGCGTGCCACTTAAAGACACCAAACTCAAATCCCTTCAGATCGCCTTTCTCATCCCAGTTCAGCGGCCCAATCACGGTGTTCGCCCCGTGTGCTTTTAAATCTTTCACCAGATCCAGCGGTTCTTTGCTGCCGGAGCGATCCAGCGCGGTGGCCAGAGACTGTACGGCCGCGTAGGTGATCCAGACGTACGGACCACTCGGATCTTTCTTCTGCGCCTTGAGCGCATCCACGATAGCCTTGTTGGCCGGATCCTGGTCATAGCGTTTTGGCATCGTCACCAGCATGCCTTCGGCAGAATCCCCCGCGATGTTTGACAGGGAGGCATTGCCCACGCCCTCTGGCCCCATAAACTGGGTTTTCAGACCGGTGGCGCGCGCCTGACGCAGCATCTGCCCCATCTCCGGGTAATAGCCGCCGTAGTAAACGAAGTCGATATTCTCTTTTTGCAGACGGGCAATCAGCGCAGAGAAGTCTTTCTCACCGGCGGTAATGCCGTCGAAGAAGACGATGTTTGCGCCGCCTTTTTTCAGACCGTCCTGCACGGAGCGCGCCAGGCCTTCGCCGTACTGCTGTTTGTCATGAATAATGGCAATGCGCTGTGGCTTAACGGTCTCGAGGATGTATTTGGCAGCGGTGGGGCCCTGCGAGGAGTCCAGACCGGCGGTACGCATAATGTGCTGGTAGCCGCGCTGGGTCAGTTCCGGGTTCGTTGCGCCTGGGGTGATCATCAGTATGCCTTCGTCTTCGTAGATATCAGACGCAGGCTGCGTGGAGGATGAGCACAGGTGGCCGATCACATACTGGATACCGTCGTTGACGATTTTGTTGGCGACCGCGACGGCCTGTTTAGGATCGCAGGCGTCGTCATATTCCACGCCCACCAGCTTGTCGCCTTTGATGCCGCCCTTAGCGTTGATGTCTTTGATGGCCTGGCGCGCGCCGTTGAACTCCATGTCACCCCACTGGGCAACAGGGCCGGACATCGCCCCCACTACCGCAACCTTAATGTCGTCTGCCATAGCGGCATGCGAGATCGACAGTGCGACCATCCCCGCGATTAACGTCTTCGCGTTCCTTTTCATCTCTGAATCCCCATTCGTGATGTCGTGTTTATATTTTGTTTTATTATGGTTAAAAAGCATTCTGTACTTTTAATGAACAACGCTATTTTTACCAGTGCCTTTAATGGTTTAGCGCAGTTTTTTGTCAAAAACCAGACTAAAATCTCTATTTTTCAGGCGATTAAGCAAAGATAATATTCTGAAATCAGGCAGAGATAAACAAATAAAAGTGCAGTTTGCAGCATAAAATAACGGTACAAAGCGCCGAATAAATCACTACCGTTCAGGTTAAAATTCTGCTTATTTTTCGATCCATGTGTTTTCAAACTGCCCATCGCGTTGCCAAAAAACTAATCACCTGGTTAATGAGAATAAAAAGAGGAAGCCGCTGGGTGAATAAATTGAGTACACTGCCCCTACTCAATCTGATTTGGACAAGTGGCTAATGAAACTGACTATCGTGCGTCTGGTGACCTTTAGCGACCAGGATCATATCGACCTGGGCAAGATCTGGCCGGAATATTCCCCTTCGTCTCTACGCGTTGATGAGACCCACCGCATTTATGCCGCGCGTTTTAACGAACGCCTGCTGGCTGCGGTTCGCGTAACCCTGAGCGGTACAGAAGGGGCGCTGGACTCGCTGCGCGTGCGTGATGTCACCCGTCGTCGCGGTGTGGGACAGTATTTAATTGAAGAAGTGATCCGCGAAAACCCGAGCGTGACCTCATGGTGGATGGCTGACGTGGGCGTGGAAGACCGCGGCGTGATGGCGGCGTTTATGCAGGCGTTAGGGTTTACGGCGCAGGAGAGCGGGTGGGAGAAGCGCCAGGATTGATTTGTGCGGCCTGATGCGTGCGGTGCGGCCTGATGCCCTCACCCCGGCCCTCTCCCACGGGGAGAGGGAGAAAACATTAAAAAAGGCAACTTACGTTGCCTTTTTGCTTTTATTTGGCGTCTGTCGCCGTGCCGTTCGCATGCCAGTCAAACACGCCGAACTCGAAGCCCTTCAGGTCGCCCTTCGCGTCCCAGGACAGCGGCCCCATGACGGTGTCGACAGTGTTCGCTTTCAGCCAGGTGGCAATCTCAGCCGGATCGGCTGACTGGTTCAGGCCCGCCTGCAGGGACTGCAGCGCCGCGTAGGTGGTCCAGACGAACGCGCCGCTTGGATCCTGTTTCTTCGCCTTGATGGCATCTACGATAGGTTTGTTCGCAGGGACCTGGTCGTAGTTCTTCGGTTTGGTCACCAGCAGGCCTTCGGCTGATTCACCCGCAATGTTAGACAGGGAAACGTTCGCCACGCCTTCCGGGCCCATAAACTGGGTTTTCAGGCCCGCAGCGCGCGCCTGGCGCAGGATCTGGCCCATTTCCGGGTGGTAGCCACCGTAGTAAACGAAATCAATATTCTCTTTCTTCAGACGCGCCACCAGGGTAGAGAAGTCTTTCTCACCGGCGGTGATCCCGTCGAAGAACACCACGTCGGCATTCGCTTTCTTGAGGTTATCCTGCACTGAACGCGCCAGACCTTCACCGTACTGCTGCTTGTCATGAACGATGGCAATGCGCTTCGGCTTCACTTTTTCAACGATGTATTTCGCCGCGGTTGGGCCCTGGTCAGAGTCCAGGCCGGTGGTGCGCAGGGTCAGCTTGTAGCCGCGCGCGGTGAGCTCTGGTGCGGTCGCTGCCGGGGTGATCATCAGAATACCTTCGTCTTCGTAGATGTCAGACGCTGGCTGAGTAGAGGAAGAGCACAGGTGACCAATTACGTATTTGATCCCGTCGTTCACCACTTTGTTCGCGACCGCGACCGCTTGTTTCGGGTCACAGGCATCATCATATTTTACGATCTGCAGTTTTTCGCCTTTGATACCGCCCTTAGCATTAATGTCTGCAACCGCCTGCTCAGCGCCGGTAAATTCCTGGTCGCCGTACTGTGCTACCGGACCGGACATTGCGCCAACAACAGCCACCTTGATGTCTGCCTGTGCCATGGTGCTGAATGCCAACGCGATACATCCTGCCAGTAACGCTTTACCCTTCATGTTCATCCTGAGATTCCCCATTATTATGGTTATTACGATTGTTGTGATGTTGTTGTTCAGCGCTTTATGTCAGTTATAGGTGTGCTGTCCGCGCTTTTTCAGCATACTCTGCTAAAACATACCCGATTTTTATGATTTTGGAATAGCTAATTTGAAATGAATATATGATAAGCCCGGCAGGGATTTTCGCCGGGCATATGGCTTTAACGTGTCAGCGACGCGGAGATAATGTCCAGCGCTTTACGGAATTGCGCTTCAGGAATAGTCAGCGGATAGAGGAAACGAATGACGTTGCCGTAGACGCCGCAGCTCAGCAGCAGGAGCCCTTCCTGCAACGCGCGTTCCTGCACCTGGCGGGTAAACTCCGGCGAAGGCTGACCCGTTTGCGGGTCGTAAAACTCCACCGCCACCATCGAGCCCTGCGCGCGAATGTCAGCGATATACGGGCAACGTTCCTTCGCCTTATTCAGCACTTCCACCAGGTGGTGGCCAAGATGCGCCGAGCGCGTGCAGAGATCCTCTTCATCAATCACGTCGAGCACGGCATGCGCCGCCGCAATCGCCAGCGGGTTTCCGGCGTAGGTACCGCCCAGCCCGCCAGGCGCGGGTGCGTCCATCACCTCCGCACGGCCTGAAACCGCCGAAAGCGGCAACCCTCCTGCCAGGCTTTTCGCCATGGTGATCAGATCGGGCTTAACGCAGTGGTGTTCCATCGAGAACAGCTTGCCGGTACGGGCAAAGCCGCTTTGCACCTCGTCGGCAATCAGCAAAATACCGTGGGTGTCGCACAGGGCGCGCAGCGCCTGCATAAAATCAGCTGGCGCAATGTTGAAACCGCCCTCTCCCTGAACCGGTTCGAGAATAATGGCCGCGACCTGGTCGGGTGCGATATCCGCTTTAAAGATGCGTTCCAGGCTTTTCAACGCTTCCGCCGTGCTGACGCCGTGCAGTTCATTCGGATACTGCGCGTGATACACCGAACCGGGGAACGGGCCAAAGCCGATCTTGTACGGCGCAACTTTGCCGGTCAGCGCCATGGTCATAAAAGTGCGGCCGTGGAACGCGCCGCCAAAGGTGATAAGGCCAGGACGTTTGGTGTACGCCCGGGCAATTTTGACCGCGTTTTCGACCGCCTCTGCCCCCGTGGAGAAGAACGCGGTTTTGGCCGGACCGTCAACGGGCACGCGCTGGTTGATGCGCTCGGCAAGCGCCACATAGCCTTCGTACGGCACAATCTGGTACGCAGTATGGGTAAACGCGTGGAGCTGTTTTTCAATAGCGGAAATGACTTTTGGATGGCGATGGCCGGTATTCAGCACCGCGATCCCGGCGGCGAAGTCGATGTACTCGTTGCCTTCCACGTCCCACACCGTGGCGTTTTCAGCTTTATCAGCATAGAAGTTACACATTACGCCGATGCCGCGCGGCGTCGCCTGTAAACGCCGGTCGTTCAGTTCGTTATTTTTCACCCTGTCCCCCTGAGAAAGTCGCCTGCTTAGCGCATCAGTAAGTGTTTGCCAGGGGGAGGGAATTCGCCAGAGCGGGCGCTAAAAAAACAAAACCCCCAGACTTTCATCCAGGGGTTCTCGGTGTACTTCGCGAAAATTACGCTTCGATAGCGGCGCGAAGTTTTTTCATGGCGTTCTTTTCAAGCTGACGGACACGTTCCGCAGAAACGCCGTAGCGGTCGGCCAGCTCCTGCAGCGTGGACTTGTTGTCTTCGTCCAGCCAGCGGGCGCGGATAATATCCTGACTACGCTCGTCGAGGCCTTCCATCGCATGGGTCAGCTTGTTCGCGGCCTGATCTTCCCAGTTATCCTCTTCGATGCCGTCAGCAAAGTTCGAGGTTTTATCCTGCAGATACAGAACCGGTGCCATCGGCTGGCTGTCAGATGCGTCGTCGTCGGAGGACATATCAAAGGTCATGTCCTGCGCAGCCATACGGGATTCCATCTCACGCACGTCTTTGCTGGTTACGCCCAGCTCGCGCGCCACCATTTCCACTTCATCCTGGTTGAACCAGCCCAGACGCTGCTTGGCTTTACGCAGGTTGAAGAACAGTTTGCGTTGCGCTTTTGTCGTGGCGACTTTCACGATACGCCAGTTGCGCAGCACGTATTCATGAATTTCTGCTTTGATCCAGTGCACAGCGAAGGAGACGAGTCGCACACCCACTTCCGGGTTAAAGCGACGCACAGCCTTCATCAGGCCGATGTTACCTTCCTGAATCAAGTCCGCCTGCGGCAGGCCATAGCCCGCATAGTTACGAGCAATGTGAACAACAAAGCGCAGGTGAGACAGGATCAGCTTTTTCGCTGCTTCCAGATCGCCCTGGTAATGCAGCTTTTCAGCAAGCTCCTTTTCTTCCTCGGCCGTTAACATCGGCCAGGTGTTCGCAGCCCGGATATAAGATTCCAGGTTACCAACAGGGGCTAAAGCTAAAGTTTGCATTTCTTTGGTCATTCATTCCTCTCAATGTTTCTTCTGGTCCTGGTCGTCCCCGTCAGGCAACAACCATGCCAAAGCGTTTGAGCAACGAGATTAGCATTCACTCTTTTATCAGACAGTGATTTTATCCACAAGTTCCAGGTGCAACGGTGAATAAATTACGCACAAATTGTGACATGGAGATGATAACAGGGGAAGCGACAACAGGGACGCTTTCCCTGCAGAGCGAGCATCTCGGTGCAGGGAAAGATTATATCACGCTTTTATTAGTCGGGAGTAAAGTGACGTAAATGTTGAACGGTTGCCAGCCAGGCTGCCAGCCACCCAATCATCGAACAAACCAGCAGCAGCAACAGGCACTCATCGAAGCCTAAGCCACTGATATCAAACTTCGTTCCGAAAACCTGCGCCACTTCAGTGACGGCGGACGAAAGCCGCATAACCAAAATTTCTGACAATATCAGTGAAAGAAATGCACCGGAAAAACCGAGCAGTGCACCGCCGTAAAGGAACGGTCGGAGGATGAAACCATCCGTTGCACCAATCAGTTTCTGCACGTTAATGGTATCGCGACGGGCGAAAATGCTCAGGCGCACGCTGTTACCGATGACGAGGAAGACCGCCGCCACCATCAGCACGCCAATCATCGCCGCGACGCGTCCTACCAGCCCGGTCAGGGCAGAGAGACGCGCAAACCAGCTGTCGTCCATGCGCACTTCATCAATGCCCTTGATGCGCGTGATGCGATCGCGCAGGGTGTTAAGCGAATCGGTCCCCTGGAAATCCAGCTTCGGGATCACCACCGCCACGGCGGGCAGCGGGTTCTCTTCGAGCATATCCAGCGCGCCGCCAAAGCCAGACCAGTTACGGAACTCGCCCAGCGCGTCTTCGCGTGAGAGATAGTTGACCTTCTCCACGCCCTGCTCGGCCTGAATTTGCCCGACCACCTGCGCCGCGGCGTTATCGTCGAGCGCTTTATCCATATAGACCGTGATCTGCGGAGACGGATAATACTGTGAGGCCGCCTGGTTGACGTTTTTATAGACCATATAGCAGACGCTTGGCAGCGTCAGGGAGATGGCGATCACCATCACCGTCAGGAACGTCGCCAGCGGCTTGCTTTTCAGGTCCTGCAGCGCGCCGTGGAAGGCGTAGCGCACCTGCTCGTTAAACACGTTGGTTTTACGGGAGGCCGGTTTTGGCGCGGCCTTCTGGCGCTTCGGCGCATTACGATTGCCGTCACCACCGCCCTGCGGCTTACGGAAACGGTCAAACCGGTTCCCGAACTGCCGAATCTGGTTTATTGCATCACGCTTGTTCACCGTGGCCTCCGTGCAAATGCCCGTCGCTCAGGGTCAGCATGCGGTACGAACGACGGGAAATGAGCCCGATGTCGTGCGTCGCCATCAATACGGTGACTCCTACGCGGTTAAATTCCTCAAACAGACGCAAAATCCCTTCTGAAAGAGCATCGTCCAGGTTACCGGTCGGTTCATCCGCCAGCAGTACGGCAGGCTTGTTCACCACCGCGCGGGCGATGCCCACGCGCTGCTGTTCACCGCCGGAGAGCTGGATCGGGAAGTTCTTCGCTTTGTCCAGCAGCCCGACCTTATCCAGCGCCGCAGAAACGCGACGGCGGATATCGTCATAGCTGGCGCCGGCAATAATCAGCGGAATGGCCACGTTATCGAAAACGGTGCGATCCATCAGCAGGTGGTGATCCTGGAAAATCATGCCGATCTGACGACGCAGGAACGGCACTTCGCGGTTTTTCAGGCGGCTGATCTCATGACCGCCGAAAAAGATTTTCCCGGCGCTTGGCCGCTCGATCCCACAGATAAGCTTGAGCAGGGTACTTTTCCCCGCGCCGGAATGGCCGGTCAGGAATGCCATCTCGCCCGGCTGCAGGTGGAATGTCACCCCCTGCAGCGCTTGTCTCCCACCGAGATAGGCCTTGCTGACGTGTTCAAAGCGAATCATTGTTAGTCCTCTCGGGCAAATAATGCCTCAATAAAGTCGTCCGCCTTAAACGGACGTAAATCCTCAATACGCTCGCCCACACCGATGTAGCGGATAGGGATGCCGAACTGATCGGCCACGGAGAAGATCACCCCGCCTTTCGCGGTGCCGTCCAGCTTGGTCAGCGCGATCCCGGTCAGTCCTACCGCTTCAGTGAACAGCTTCGCCTGGCTGATGGCGTTCTGTCCGGTGCTGGCATCAATGGTCAGCATAATTTCATGCGGCGCGTCTTCGTCCAGCTTCTTCATGACGCGGACGATTTTCTTCAACTCTTCCATCAGGTGCGATTTGTTCTGCAAACGCCCTGCGGTATCGGCAATCAGCACGTCCACGTTGCGCGCCTTCGCCGCCTGGATGGCATCGAAGATCACGGACGCGGAATCCGCGCCGGTATGCTGGGCAATCACCGGAATGTTGTTGCGCTGGCCCCAGACCTGCAGCTGCTCAACCGCTGCCGCACGGAAGGTATCGCCCGCCGCCAGCATCACCGATTTGCCCTGCTGCTCGAACTGGCGCGCCAGCTTGCCGATGGTGGTGGTTTTACCCACGCCGTTCACGCCGACCATCAGAATAACAAATGGCGTTTTGCCTTCAATATTAAGCGGTTCGTCAACTTTTGCGAGAATTTCGCCCATCTCGTCTTTCAGCAGACCGTACAGCGCTTCGGCGTCGCGCAGCTGTTTGCGGCTCGCCCCTTCGGTCAGATTGGCGATGATCTTACGGGTGGTTTCCACGCCGACGTCAGCAATCAGCAGCTGTTCTTCCAGCTCTTCAAAGAGATCGTCGTCGATCTTCTTGCCGCGGAACAGACTGATAAATCCGGAACCTAAGTTTTCTTTGGTTTTGAGCAGGCTGCGCTTCAGGCGCGCGAAGAAACCTTCTTTGGTCGGTTTTTCCTGCTCCTGGACGCTCTCTTCTTCGGCCTGCTCTTCTACCGGCACGACGATGACCGCTTCTTCCGCGGCTTCTGCCGCCAGCGCCTGGGCTTCCAGCTCTTCGTCGGTCAGCTCTGGCTCGAGTGCGGCTTCTTCTTCCACCGCCTCTACAATTTCAACGGTTTCCGCTTCCGCCTGCCACTCTTCGGCAGACACCTCTTCGGCTTTCACCTCTTCCGGCAGCGGCAGCTCTTCATGCTCGATAACGGCCTGTGGCGCTTCGGTAATGTCCTCAACGATAATCGGTTCTGGCTTCTCGCTCTCCTGAACCTGTTCCGTGACCTCAACCACCTCTTGTGCAAAGGATTCAATCTCTTCTTTGCTGTGCGCCGTTTCTTCCGCTTCGACAACCGCGGCGGTTTCTACAGGCGTTTCAGGCTGTGACTGCTCTTCAACGGCTTGTTGCTCTTCGGTTTTCTGTTCTGTTTCTTGCTCTTTTTCACCGAAGCCCAGCCAGGAAAAGAAGCCACGTTTTTTTTGTTTTGCCATCTGCGACTACACTCCTCGCGGCGCTATATACATGGAAGCTAAAAAAATGATGAAATAGTCTAACACTTTACTTAATTGACATCACCGCCCGCAATCGCAGGCCAATTGTTAACAGAGCTTTCCTGAGATGAAGAAACCCAACCGCGCCCCGGCCGGTCAAATTCGTATTATCGGCGGTCAGTGGCGAGGCCGGAAATTACCGGTGCCGGATAGCCCCGGTTTACGCCCTACTACCGACCGCGTGCGCGAGACGCTGTTTAACTGGCTGGCCCCGTCAATGGTAGACGCCCACTGCCTGGACTGCTTCGCCGGAAGCGGCGCGCTGGGGCTTGAAGCGCTGTCGCGCTATGCCGCCAGCGCCACGCTGCTGGAGATGGAGCGCGGCGTTGCGCAGACGCTGCAGCAAAATCTGGCGACGCTAAAGGCGAGCAACGCCAAAGTTGTGAACACCAACACGCTGAGTTTTCTTGCGCAGAAAGGTACGCCGCATAACGTGGTGTTCGTCGATCCGCCGTTCCGTAAGGGGCTGCTGGAAGAGACGTTATCCCTGCTGGAGCAAAACTGCTGGCTGGCGGATGACGCGCTAATTTACGTTGAAAGCGAAGTGGAAAACGGTTTGCCGCCGGTTCCCGCCCACTGGGATCTGCACCGCGAAAAGGTCGCCGGCCAGGTCGCTTATCGTCTTTATCACCGTCAGGCACAAGGAGGCTCCGATGCCGGTACTGATTAACCTGGGACGTTTGCTGATGCTGGGCGTCTGGGCATTTTTGATTTTAAATCTGGTGCACCCGTTCCCGCGCCCGATGAACATTTTCGTTAACGTGGCGCTGATTTTCACGTCGTTCATGCACGCTCTGCAGATGGTGATGCTGAAAAACGGTCTGCCGAAAGACGGCCCGCAGATGACGGGCTGGCAGCAGCTGCGCGTGTTTATTTTCGGCGTGTTTGAACTGCTGGTGTGGATGAAGAAGTTTAAGGCGCAGGTGAAGAAGTAAGGCGCGGCCTGATGCCCTCACCCTAACCCTCTCCCACAGGGAGAGGGAACGATTACACCCTCTCCCTGTGGGAGAGGGCCGGGGTGAGGGGAAAATTACCGCTCCGGTTCAAACCCTTCAAACCGCGACCCTTTGTAGCTCAGCGTTCCTTTCTCCCCCACCGTCAGCTGATGGTACTGATGCGCCTCCAGGCGGAAGGTCATCTCCAGGCCGCCCGTTTCCGGCTTAAAGCTCGCTTCATAGCGCATTGCTGTGCCCGCAGGTGTCACCTGTTGCTGGCGCGAGCGGCGGTCGTTGAGAGGTTTCTCGCGTTTGTTGATCACCTCCACGCGCTTTTGCATCAGCGGCGCGGCATCGTTATCCGCCTTCTCGCGGCGCTGCTGCACGAAACGGAACGAGGCGGCAATGACGATAATCGCCACCACGATAATGAAAAAAAGCGGCATCTTGCTCATTCGACAATCCCATCAGATTTTGCGGAATTCAGGATACCTTGCCTCCCCCGCCATTGCCAAACGCCCGCCCGCGTCACTAAACTGGATCAGAAACTGATTATTCAGACTTAACAGATACAGGGAGTTAATATGCTTTGGTCATTTATCGCTGTCTGTTTTTCCGCATGGCTTTATGTCGATGCGTCCTACCGCGGTCCCACCTGGCAGCGCTGGTTGTTTAAACCGGTCACGCTGTTGCTCCTGCTGCTGCTGGCCTGGCAAGCGCCGATGTTCAACGCCGTCAGCTATCTGGTGCTAGCCGGGCTGTGTGCATCCCTGATTGGCGATGCCTTAACCCTGCTGCCGCGCCAGCGCCTGCTCTACGCCGTTGGGGCGTTCTTCTTGTCGCATCTGCTCTATACCATCTACTTTGCAAGCCAGATGACGCTCTCCTTCTTCTGGCCGCTGCCGCTGGTGCTGCTGGTGATTGGCGCGCTGCTGATTGCGGTGATCTGGTCACGTCTGGAAGAGATGCGTTTGCCGGTCTGTACGTTTATCGCCATGACGCTGGTGATGGTGTGGCTGGCGGGCGAGCTGTGGTTCTTCCGTCCGACCGCTCCGGCGATGTCCGCGTTCTTCGGCGCCGCCCTGCTGCTGATCGGGAATATCGTGTGGCTGGGCAGCCACTATCGCCGCCGCTTCCGGGCGGATAACGCGATAGCCTCCGCCTGTTACTTTGCCGGGCATTTCCTGATTGTGCGTTCGCTGTATATCTAAATAGCGCTTGACTCTGGAGTCGACTCCAGAGTGTATGCTGCGGTTAATGAGAAAATTATCATTGCCGGAGACTGCCATGTCGACTCCAGAAATACCTAAAAAAGTTCCTCAATTCTCGGCACTTAAGCTCAGTCCGGCTCCGTCGAAAGACGACTGCTGCTGCGAAGGCGCGTGCGAAACGCCAACTCAACCCCTTCCTGAAAGTGGCAACCGCTACAGCTGGGTCGTCAACGGAATGGACTGCGCGGCCTGCGCCCGCAAGGTGGAAAACGCCGTCAAGCAGGTGCCGGGCGTGAGTCACGTTCAGGTGCTGTTCGCCACCGAAAAGCTGCTGGTCAGCGCCGATAACGACGTCAGCAAACAGGTTGAAGCCGCCGTCAGCAAGGCGGGCTATACCCTGCGCAGCGAAACGGCGCCCGTTGAAAAAGCCTCCTCCCTGAAAGAAAACCTGCCGCTCATTACCCTCATCATCATGATGGCCCTGAGCTGGGGTCTGGAGCAGATTAACCATCCGTTCGGCAATCTGGCGTTTATCGCCACCACGCTGGTCGGCCTGTTCCCGATTGCCCGTCAGGCGCTGCGCCTGATGAAAAGCGGCAGCTGGTTTGCCATCGAAACGCTGATGAGCGTGGCGGCAATCGGCGCGCTGTTTATTGGCGCGACGGCAGAAGCGGCGATGGTGCTGCTGCTGTTCTTAATCGGCGAACGTCTTGAGGGCTGGGCGGCGAGCCGGGCGCGTAAAGGGGTCAGCGCGCTGATGGCGCTGAAGCCGGAAACCGCCACTCGCGTGATAAACGGCACGCGTGAAACGGTCGCCATCAATACGCTGCGCCCGGGCGACGTGATTGAGGTGGCCGCAGGGGGGCGTCTGCCCGCAGACGGCGCGCTGCTTACCGCCACCGCGAGCTTTGATGAGAGCGCCCTGACCGGGGAATCCATTCCGGTAGAGCGTGCCGCAGGTGAAAAAGTGCCTGCTGGTGCCACCAGCGTTGATCGTCTGGTGCAGCTCACCGTGCTTTCCGAGCCGGGCGACAGCGCCATCGACCGTATCCTGAAGCTGATTGAAGAGGCCGAAGAGCGCCGCGCGCCGGTCGAACGCTTTATCGATCGCTTCAGCCGGATTTATACCCCTGCCATCATGCTGGTTGCCCTGCTGGTCACCGTCGTCCCGCCGCTGTTCTTTGGCGCGCCGTGGGAGGGCTGGATTTATAAAGGGCTGACGCTGCTGCTGATTGGCTGCCCGTGCGCGCTGGTGATTTCCACCCCGGCGGCGATTACCTCAGGTCTTGCGTCGGCGGCGCGTCGCGGGGCGCTGATTAAGGGCGGCGCGGCGCTGGAGCAGCTGAGCCAGGTCCAGCATATCGCCTTCGATAAAACCGGCACGCTGACCGTCGGCAAGCCGCAGGTAACCGGCGTGTATCCGCAGGACATCAGTGAAGATGCGTTGCTTACACTGGCCGCCGCCGTTGAACAGGGCTCCACTCACCCGCTGGCGCAGGCGATTGTGCGTGAAGCGCAGGCGCGCGGGCTGGACATCCCTCCGGCAATCGCCCAGCGGGCGCTGGTCGGGTCAGGGATTGAGGCCACCGTTGAGGGTAAAAAGGTGCTGATTGTCGCTGCGGGCAAGTCTTCTAATCCAGAGGTTGAGGCGTTAGAACAGACCGGACAAACCGTCGTGACCGTCCTGCAGGACGGCGTCGCGAAAGGGATCCTGGCGCTGCGCGATACCCTGCGCGATGACGCCAAAGAAGCCGTGGCGGCGCTGCACAAGCTGGGCGTGCAGGGCGTTATTCTTACCGGCGATAACCCTCGCGCGGCGGCAGCGATTGCCGGTGAGCTGGGGCTGGAGTTTAAAGCCGGACTGTTGCCCGCGGATAAGGTCAGCGCGGTGACGGAAATGAATGCTCAGGCGCCGCTGGCAATGGTCGGTGATGGGATTAACGATGCCCCGGCGATGAAAGCGTCTACCATCGGTATAGCGATGGGCAGCGGCACCGACGTGGCGCTGGAAACGGCTGACGCGGCATTGACGCACAACCGCCTGACCGGGCTGGCGCAGATGATTAGCCTGGCGCGCGCGACGCGGGCCAACATCCGTCAGAACATCGGCATTGCGCTCGGGCTGAAAGGAATTTTCCTCGTGACGACGCTGCTCGGCATGACCGGATTGTGGCTGGCGGTGCTGGCGGATACCGGGGCAACGGTACTGGTGACGGCGAACGCGCTCCGGCTGCTGCGTCGCCGATAAAAAAAGCCCGGTGGCGCTAGCGCTTACCGGGCTTCCATGTCCTGCTAACTCGTAGGTCGGGTAAGGCGAAGCCGCCACCCGACTTTTTTATAAGAAATAGCTCATCGCCAGGCCTAAAAACAGCACCAGACCAACGTAGTTATTGTTCATAAACGCTTTAAAACAGGCGTCACGTTCACGCTTCGCAATCAGCTTTTGCTGATAAGCAAACAGCAGTCCCGCCACCAGCACGGACCAGTAAAACTCCCAGTTCAGCCCGTTCAGGCGACCGATCGCAACCATCAGCGCCAGTACCGCAACCTGCAGGATACCGATAATCAGCTTGTCCTGACGACCAAAGAGGATGGCGGTGGATTTGATGCCAATCTTCAGGTCATCGTCGCGGTCTACCATCGCGTATTGCGTGTCATACGCCACGGCCCAGAGAATGTTCGCCAGGAACATCAGCCAGCAGCTGAGCGGTAAGGACTCACTAACCGCCGCAAACGCCATCGGAATCGACCAGCCAAACGCTGCGCCCAGCACCACCTGAGGCAGGTGGGTATAGCGCTTCATAAACGGATAAACCCAGGCTAACGCCAGCGCCGCAACGGAAAGCAGAATGGTCATGGTGTTGAGGGTTAACACCAGCAGGAAAGAGAGCAGCACCAGAACAATGAACAGCACGCGGGCTTCTTTCCCGGTGACCTGCCCGCTGGGTAACGGACGACCGGCAGTACGCTTAACATGACCGTCGAATTTACGATCGGCATAGTCATTCACCACGCAGCCCGCCGCGCGCATCAGCCAGACGCCGGCAACGAACACGGCCAGGATCCACAGCGGCGGCACGCCCGGCGTGGCGAGCCACAGCGCCCACAGGGTCGGCCACAGCAGCAGTAACGCGCCAATGGGTTTATCGGTACGCATTAAGCGGTGATACGCCAACAGCTTATTCTGCGTCAGGCTCCACTCCATTTTTTCTTCCTCTTAGTACAACGGTGATGCCGGTAAAAAAAGCTCCGTCAGAATTAACGGTTTACCGCTCAGGCGAAGGCGGGAACGACGCCCCCAGAGTTCGGCATCACGACCAATCTCAATAAAATCCCGGGTAAGCTCAGACGAGGTGAAAAGGTAACGCCCCAGCGGCGTTTTCCCCAGACGTTGCAGCGCCAGCTCTGGCCCGGAAAGAGTGGACTCGGGGACCACCGTCCGCCCGGCAAGCCAAGGCTCACCATCAGCACAGAGTAAAATTTCGCGCAGCCAGTAGCGTGGTTCGTGCGGCAGCAGCGGCAGCTCGCTGGCGATCTCATCGCCAGAGACAAACCCTTCCTGAATCAGGGTCACCGTGACCGTTTTACCCTGTTGCTCAAAACGTTTCGTCATGGAATCTTCCAGCAACAACCAGTCCAGTTGCTGCGGATCAAGCGCAGGTATTTGGTCGAAATAGCGCAGCGCACGCAGTTGCGTTAGCGCAGGGTGTGACATGCCAGACTCTCCGATACATAACGTAATGGCATTGTATCGCAGAAACACGGATTGAGGGGGGCCAAACGTTATTTAACGATCACGATCGCAACATGGGCGCAACAGCCTGGCGGCTACGAAAAAAAGTGCGCCCACTCAGGCGCACCAAACTACTAACAAATCAGCACTGTGGGGAAACGGTTACCCCTTGCCTTTTACACTGCTGATAAAGGTGGAACGGGCAGTGGTTGAACCTAAACGTTCGGCTTCATCAAGCAGTTTCAGCGCTTTATCGACATCGCCGCGCTTCACCGCCTGCTTAATGGCGTTGTTGAAGTACTCTTCGGTGTCGTTCAGTACCGGCTCGGCTTTCTTCGCCGGGGCAGGTGCTGCGGTCGCTACCGGTGCGGCTGCCGTGGCAGCTGGCGCGGTATAAACAGGTGCAGCAGTGTTACCTACGGTGACAGGGCCGGTGCCGGAGGAGCCAAACAGCGGGCCGACCAGCACGCTGGACGCATTGTTAGTTGAGACTTTCAGTTTGAGCAGGCCGTCGGTGACGTGGCGCGCTAACGGATCCGGAATATCCGGAACAGAGTTACCCGTTCCTTTGGCGTAGGCTTTTGCCGGATCGATAAGCTTAGTGGTCTGCTGTAGATCTTTTTCAGTCGTGAAAACCAGAACATAAATCTTCTGCTGTCCCAACGCTGGCGTCAGGCGCATTTTTCCTTCCAGACGGTCGGCGCTCATGACGCCAGGCTCCTGGTAGCTAAAGTACTCGCTTGGGAAGAAGGCAGACGGCGTCAGATTCTGATCCAGAATCAGCACGTTCGGTGCAAATACGCTGGTTTGCTTGTTCACTTCGCTGGTCAGCGTCAGGGTTAGCTCACCAATGTTAGCCGGCACGCTGTAGGCGGCAACCGGCCCGGTGATACCCGGTACGTTCAGCTGCTGGCCGCCCGTAGAAAGCTGTGTCGACTGGGTTTTGGATTGATCAACTGGCGTCCACGTCAGCTGCTGGAGGGCCGCCGCCGGGATAGCCGGCGCAGCGCTGGTATTTTGTGGCACGAAATTCACGTCTGCCAGGGAGATGGCCGGAACACAGGCTAACAGCCCCGCAGAGAGGCACAGCGCGACGAGACTTTTCTTCATTTTCATTGTTATTACCTCTGATAGCGTGAGCACTGCGGTGGCCAGGCAATAGCGCGCAGCACCCTAAGGAGAGAGGGGCTTACGCCCCTCTTTTCAGGTCATTACGTCAGGTCTAACGAATTACCACCAGATTTCCATCTGGGCGCCGAAGGTCCATTCATCGTTGTCGCCACGGCTGAAGGTTTTCGCAGAGGTGTCACTGTAAGCCACACCAGAGGTGTAACCCGTGTCGCTGTTGTTTGCGTAACCCCATTTCTCATCCCACTTCGCGTAGGTTGCGAAGACACGGATAGCCGGACGAGACCAGATGCTGTCGCCTGCCTGCCATTGCTGTGCCAGGGTGATTTTGTACTGGCTGTTTTTCTCGTCAGTTCTCTGAGATTTGACGTTGTCGTAGCCCACTTCAAGCAGGGTGCTCATGATTGGCGTCCATTTGAACATCGGACGAACACCCACAGTCCACCACTCGGTACCGTTGTTGTTGTCACGATCGATGTTCTGGTACATACCGACGTACATCAGGTCCCAACGGTCTGCCAGGGTAATTGCACCGTGGTCCAGCACACGCCACATGGAGCCGTCGTTATCAACGCTGCCGCCCTGTGGAATACCTTTACCGTTAGAGGTCATGGAGTCTGTACCGTACTGCAGTACGAACTTGTTGAAGCCCTTCATCATGCTCTGGGTATGTTCAGCAGTGAACAACCAGCCATCTTTAGAAGCGCCTGGCTGCAGGTAGTAGTCGTCAGGAATGTTGGTGTGACCATAGTCAACGCCCAGTTCCAGCGTACCGCCCGGGTTAGTTTCCAGCCCCGCTAAACGCACGTCGAAGACGTCATTTGGTACAACGTTGTCATAAATACGGTCGCCGTTCGCATCACGATCGGCGAAGGTTGCAGAACCGCCTGATTCAGAAGAGCGGGTGGCTGCCAGAGAAAGTTTACCAAAGCCCAGATCGATGTTTTCAATACCGGCACCAGGACCTGAGATGTCCCAGTAGTAGAAGTCGATCATGTGAACGTCATGACGCTGATAGAAACGCTTACCGGCCCAGATGGTGGAGCCTGGCAGCCATTCAATCAGGTTTTTACCCTGCACGTTAGCTTCACGGAAGGCCGGGCTGGTGGATTCCCAGTCGTTCTGCTGAGAAACGGAATACGCTACGTTAGTGTCGAAATAGAAGCTCTTGTCGCCTTCTTTCCACACTTCCTGACCCAGTTTCAATTCCGCATAGGTTTCACATTCGTTACCGAGACGGTATTTACTTTGAGCACCCGTTGCCTGGAAACATTGTTGTTCACCGCCACTCCCGGTCCAGCCAATGCCGGAACGAGCATAACCTTTAAAGTCCACGGCGCCTGCCTGGGCAGACAGGATGCCTGCCGCAACGGCGATTGCCAGAGGGACTTGTTTGCGCAGAGTAATCATCATTCTATCTCCTGAGATCATTGCTTTTCTTTGAACACTTCACCTGTCGGTTTCGTGTCTTCTTTTGGGATTGCTTAAACGCCTGGCTCTTTGTGCAACCGACGACATGCAGTGCCATCCTCACGGAACAGATGGCAACGCTCTGGCGGCAAGCCGATAGCGAATGTGGCACCCTCTTCTACCAACACCACGTCGTTCTGGCGGTAGACCAGGTTCTGACGGATGGCGGGGATCTGGATATGAATCTGTGTTTCGTGACCAAGCTGTTCGACGACCTGAACGTCACCTTCCAGGGTCACATCAGCGATGTGGCTCGGCAGCAGGTGCTCAGGACGAATACCGAGGGACATATTTGCCCCGACCTGTACGTTGGCGCTGTCGACCGGCAGCCAGACCTGCTGGCGGTTTGGCAGCTCCACCTGTACCTGTTCAATGGCTGTCGCGGTCACTTTGACGGGCAGGAAGTTCATCTTTGGCGAGCCAATAAAGCCCGCAACAAAGCGGTCTGCCGGGTAGTGGTAAAGCTCCAGCGGTTTGCCCACCTGCGCCACGCGGCCGGCATCCAGCACCACGATTTTGTCGGCGAGGGTCATCGCTTCCACCTGATCGTGGGTAACGTAAATCATCGTGCGGCCAAGACGCTTGTGCAGACGGGAGATTTCAATACGCATCTGGACGCGCAGGGCGGCATCCAGGTTAGAGAGAGGTTCATCGAGCAGGAACACGCGCGGTTCGGCCACCAGGGTACGGCCAATCGCCACACGCTGACGCTGCCCGCCGGAAAGCGCTTTCGGTTTACGCTCCAGCAGGTGGGCCAGCTGTAACACCTCCGCCACCTGCGTCACGCGCTGGTTAATGACTTCTTTCTTCGCGCCGGCCAGCTTCAGGCCAAAGGACATATTTTCGGCAACGGAAAGGTGTGGATAGAGTGCATAAGACTGGAACACCATGCCTACGCCACGTTCGGCAGGCGGGATGTCGTTCATTCGGGTATCACCAATCAGCAGGTCGCCGCTGGTAATCGTTTCAAGACCGGCAATCATACGCAGCAGAGTAGATTTACCACAGCCTGATGGGCCAACAAACACCACGAATTCGCCTTCGTTGATGTCCAGATTGATGTCTTTCGACACCACAACGTCACCCCAGGCTTTCGTTACATTACGCAGCTGTACGCTCGCCATGCCCTTCTCCCTTCGTTACAACCTGTCACCGACAGAAACATTCAAGATAAGTTCACTATGGGGTATCCATTACTTTCCCGAATCCTCCACCCCCCGCCTTTTTTATGGGGGAGGAGGCGGGAGGATGAGGGAGCAGGCTCTGCGACCGCCGCGGGCGGGCTGAGGCAAAATTCGTGAAGCCGCCTGCAAAATTCGGTGGGTTTTTATGTGCGCCAGCACTCATAACTTAAATTTATGCAACGGAGATCACACAAACGGGGGGTGGGGCGTAGGGGTTGGGAGGATGGAAAGAGGATGTCAAATAAGGAGACTGAGTCACGTTGAACCACCTTATGTATCCACGAGCACATCACCAAAAAGGATGGCAGATATGAATATCAAGACTGGCGCACGCGTTTTCGCATTGTCCGCCCTTGCAGCAATGATGGTTTCCGCCCCAGCGCTCGCCAAAATTGAAGAAGGCAAGCTGGTTATCTGGATTAACGGCGACAAGGGCTATAACGGCCTGACCGAAGTGGGCAAAAAATTCGAAAAAGATACCGGCATCAAAGTTACCGTAGAACACCCGGACAAGCTGGAAGAGAAGTTCCCGCAGGTTGCAGCAACCGGCGACGGCCCGGACATCATCTTCTGGGCGCATGACCGTTTCGGGGGTTACGCGCAGTCTGGCCTGCTGGCAGAAGTGACGCCAGATAAAGCCTTCCAGGACAAGCTGTTCCCGTTCACCTGGGATGCCGTTCGCTATAACGGCAAGCTGATCGCTTACCCTATCGCGGTTGAAGCCCTGTCTCTGATTTACAACAAAGACCTGGTACCAAACCCACCGAAAACCTGGGAAGAGATCCCGAAACTGGATAAAGAGCTGAAGGCGAAAGGTAAATCCGCCCTGATGTTCAACCTGCAAGAGCCGTACTTCACCTGGCCGCTCATTGCTGCCGATGGCGGTTACGCGTTCAAGTTTGAAAACGGCAAATATGACGTGAAAGACGTGGGCGTGGACAACGCTGGCGCGAAAGCGGGTCTGACCTTCCTGGTTGACCTCATCAAGAACAAACATATGAACGCGGATACCGATTACTCCATCGCGGAAGCGGCGTTCAACAAAGGCGAAACCGCGATGACCATCAACGGTCCGTGGGCCTGGACCAACATCGACAAGAGCAAAGTCAACTACGGCGTAGCGCTGCTGCCAACCTTCAAAGGCAAGCCGTCTAAACCGTTCGTTGGCGTGCTGAGCGCGGGCATCAACGCCGCCAGCCCGAACAAAGAGCTGGCGAAAGAGTTCCTGGAAAACTACCTGCTGACCGATCAGGGTCTGGATGAAGTGAACAAGGACAAACCGCTGGGCGCCGTCGCGCTGAAATCCTTCCAGGATCAGCTGGCGAAAGACCCACGTATCGCGGCCACCATGGATAACGCCCAGAAAGGCGAAATCATGCCGAACATCCCACAGATGGCCGCGTTCTGGTACGCCACGCGTACCGCGGTCATCAACGCTGCAAGCGGTCGTCAGACTGTCGATGCCGCGCTGAAAGATGCTCAGGGTCGTATTACTAAGTAATGACGTAGTCCCCTCTCCCTTTGGGAGAGGGTTAGGGTGAGGGTTGGCGCTATCCGCACGCCCTCACCCCGGCCCTCTCCCCCAGGAGAGGGAGAAAAGATCAAACGTTGTAGAGGAAAAACCCCATGGATGTCATTAAAAAGAAACGCTGGTGGCAAAGCGACGCGCTGAAGTGGTCAGCGATCGGTCTGCTGTGCCTGCTGGTGGGTTACCTTGTTGTTTTAATGTACGTACAAGGGGAATATCTGTTCGCCATCATGACGCTGATTTTAAGCTCTGCTGGCCTGTATATTTTCGCTAATCGTAAAGCCTATGCCTGGCGCTATGTCTACCCGGGCGTGGCCGGGATGGGGCTGTTTGTCCTGTTCCCGCTGATTTGTACCATCGCCATTGCGTTCACCAACTACAGCAGCACCAACCAGCTTGCGCAGGAACGCGCGCAGCAGGTCCTGCTGGATCGCTCATATCAGGCAGGCAAGACCTTTAACTTCGGCCTGTATCCTGACGGTAACGAGTGGAAGTTAGCGCTTACTGACGAAGCAAGCAGCAAATACTATGTCTCCGACGCGTTCAAATTTGGCGGCGAGCAGAAGCTGGCCTTAAAAGAGGCACAGGCCCTGCCGGAAGGTGAACGTGCCAACCTGCGCGTCATTACCCAGAACCGTCAGGCGCTGACCCAGCTCACCGCCGTGCTGCCAGACGAAAGCAAGGTGACCATGAGCTCGCTGCGCCAGTTCTCCGGCACGCAGCCGCTGTATACCCTGGCGGACGACGGCACGCTGACCAACAACCAGAGCGGCGTGAAATATCGTCCGAATAACGACATTGGTTTCTATCAGTCCATTACTGCCGACGGCAAATGGGGTGATGACAAGCTCAGCCCTGGCTATACCGTCACCATCGGCTGGGACAACTTTACCCGTGTGTTTACCGACGAAGGCATTCAGAAGCCGTTCTTCGCCATCTTCGTCTGGACGGTGGTCTTCTCGGTGCTGACGGTGATCCTGACCGTGGCCGTGGGCATGGTGCTGGCCTGCCTGGTCCAGTGGGAATCCCTGAAAGGCAAAGCGATTTACCGCGTGCTGCTGATCCTGCCGTATGCCGTACCGTCGTTTATCTCGATTCTGATTTTCAAAGGGCTGTTTAACCAGAGCTTCGGTGAAATCAACATGATGCTGAGCGCCCTGTTCGGCATCAAACCGGCCTGGTTCAGCGACCCGACCACCGCTCGCTCGATGATTATCATCGTGAACACCTGGCTCGGTTATCCGTACATGATGATCCTGTGCATGGGCCTGCTGAAGGCTATCCCGGACGATCTGTACGAAGCCTCGGCGATGGACGGCGCGGGCCCGTTCCAGAACTTCTTTAAAATTACGCTGCCGCTGCTCATTAAGCCGCTGACGCCGCTGATGATTGCCAGCTTCGCCTTTAACTTTAACAACTTCGTGCTGATTCAGCTGTTGACCAACGGCGGCCCGGACCGCCTTGGCACTACGACGCCAGCAGGCTATACCGACCTGCTCGTGAGCTACACCTACCGCATCGCCTTCGAAGGCGGCGGCGGCCAGGACTTCGGTCTGGCGGCAGCGATTGCCACCCTGATCTTCCTGCTGGTAGGCGCTCTGGCGATTGTGAACCTGAAAGCCACACGTATGAAATTTGATTAACTGGAATCACCAGGCGTCATTGGCGCAGCCAGTTTGGGCGCTGCCAGCGCGCAAGAACCGGAGCGTACACGAAGTACGTGAGGATTCTGAGCACTGCCAGCGTTCAAAATGGCAAGCAAAATAGCCTGGAGCGGTGTTAAGGAGTAAAGAATATTATGGCTATGGTACAACCCAAATCTCAGAAGTTGCGCCTCCTGGCGACGCACTTAGGCCTGCTGATTTTCATCGCGGCGATCATGTTCCCGCTGCTGATGGTTATCGCCATCTCCCTGCGTTCGGGTAACTTCGCGACAGGGAGCCTGATCCCGGACGAAATCTCCTGGGAGCACTGGAAGCTCGCGCTGGGCTTCAGCGTGGAACACGCGGATGGCCGCGTCACGCCGCCGCCGTTCCCGGTGCTGCTGTGGCTGTGGAACTCGGTGAAAATCGCAGGCATTACCGCCATTGGTATCGTGGCGCTTTCCACTACCTGCGCCTACGCCTTCGCCCGCATGCGTTTCCCGGGCAAAGCGACGCTGCTGAAAGGGATGCTGATTTTCCAGATGTTCCCGGCCGTGCTGTCGCTGGTGGCGTTGTATGCCCTGTTTGACCGTCTGGGCCAGTACGTACCCTTTATCGGCCTGAACACCCACGGCGGCGTGATCTTCGCCTATCTTGGCGGTATCGCACTGCATGTATGGACCATTAAAGGCTATTTCGAAACTATCGACGGTTCGCTGGAAGAAGCGGCCGCGCTGGATGGCGCAACCCCGTGGCAGGCGTTCCGCCTGGTGCTGCTGCCGCTGTCGGTGCCGATTCTGGCGGTAGTGTTTATTCTGTCGTTTATCGCTGCGATCACCGAAGTACCGGTTGCCTCACTGTTACTGCGTGATGTGAACAGCTACACCCTGGCCGTAGGTATGCAGCAATACCTCAACCCGCAAAACTACCTGTGGGGCGACTTTGCCGCGGCGGCCGTACTTTCCGCCATCCCGATTACCGTGGTGTTCCTGCTGGCGCAGCGCTGGCTGGTCAACGGCCTGACGGCGGGCGGTGTGAAAGGTTAAGTTTCATTTTGTTATGCCACTGCAACCCTCAACTTTAGACGTATTGTATTGACCCAACTTGTGACTGTTGTTAGGCGGCCTCCGGGCCGCCATTTTTTTATTCGCGTTTCAGCCGCTTCGAGTTGCACAGCCAGAGGGTGATCACCAGCAGCAGGATCGCCGCCGAGTAGATCAGCACGTCGAGCGGGGATTTATGATCGACGATGATCAGCCGCACTATCGCAGTGATCCCAATGTAGACAAAATAACGCAGCGGGAAGTGAAAGCCGGACTGAAAGTACTTCACAATCAGGGCGATAAATTCAAAGTAGAGAAAGTAGACCACCAGGCCTTCCACCAGCGCATATTTGCTGGTTTGTTCAGGGGCGAACAGTACATCCGCAAGATGCACCGTCTCTTTACCCAAAAAGACGACCAGTATCAGGCCAAGGCTCAACAGACCGAGGTTCAGCACGGTCTGGAGGATAGTTGAGATAAACTCAACGCGCGGGCGAGTCAGGGATGTCATACAGCACCTCATTCTCCAGGGCGAGGTTCCTGTATAACGCAAAAATGTGACGGGGATCTATATTTTTTAATTATGTTTTATGTAGGAAGAAAACCGATGGAGCGTAAACAAACCGGGGTTCGCAACGTGACCTGTGGCGACAATGTGATCGTATATGAGCCTGCTAACCTTTACGACTGTGTGCTGGGCAACGGCGTATTCGTCGGCCCGTTTGTTGAAATCCAGGGCAATACGCGCATCGGTGACGACTGCAAAATCCAGTCGCACACCTTCATCTGCGAGTATGTCACTATTGGTCAGCGTTGCTTTGTTGGCCATGGCGTGATGTTTGCCAACGATATGTTTCGGGAGGGGAAACCGAACGCCGACCGTGAGAGCTGGGGCCATATTACCGTGGGGAATGATGTTTCGATAGGCAGTGGAGCGACCATTCTGGCGGTATCCATCTGCGACGGTGCGGTGATTGGTGCAGGGAGCGTGGTAACAAAATCGATCGTCGAGAAAGGTGTCTATGCCGGGAACCCGGCGAGGCTACTACGCCGCTTGTGATTCGCCCGGTGGCGCTGCGCTTACCGGGCCTACAAAATAGCAGGCCGGGCAAACGCGGTGCCGCCCGGCGTGAAGCATCAGCGGAAGTTAATGTTCTTATCGCTCGTCATATCATACAGCTGGAACTTACGTCCAAGCTGCTGACCCCCGTCACGCGTCAGCGGCGTCCAGCCAATCGCCGCGCGGCTGCGGGTTGGGCCTGACGAGAACAGATCCAGCGGAATCGACACGTAGACCCCTTTAGTGAAGTCCCCTTCCCCGTATTCGTCCGGCGAGACGTTGGTGATGGTGGCGTAGCCGCCCACCACGACGCCGCTGTCGAAGTGTTTAGAGATATCGAGCGTGCCGCCCTTATCGCCCGCCAGGTACTGACCGACGCTGGCTTTCACCAGCACGTCAGGGGCGAACGACGGCGTCCAGTAGGCGGTCAGATGGCCCGTTTTGACGCTGTAGTCGGTGAACTTCATCATGTCCTGCGCGCTGCGCCAGTCACGCTGCTTGACGTAGTTGGCATCCACCCCGAACGCCCAGTTGCTGTCGACAGGACGATAAAGCACTTCCGCCCCCGCGCCGCCGTACATGGTTTCCAGATACCCGCCGTACACCTGGCCGTAGAAGCCGTTGCCGAAGTACTGGAAGTAGTTGGCCTGCAGGTTATTCACGTAAGCATCGTTTTGCACGTACTCACGCACGCGGGTGCGCACGCGCGGCAGCGCCGAGTCTTTTGGCGGGTTGGTGTAGTTGAATTTGTCGTAGTTGTTGGCGATGTTGCCGAACAGGCTGCCGGTGGTCAGCAGGTGGTCGGTGAGCCACAGATCCGCTGTCGCCATCACGCCCAGCTGATACATGTAGAAGTTTTCAGGCCCGCCGACGGACTGGTTCAGCACTGGATCAATATGGAAATCGAAGCGCGATTTGTCGATATACCAGCCCTGCTCGGTGGTTTCCGGCACGATCGGCTCTACGCGTTTTTGCACCAGCTCGGTTTCATGCCCGAGCGGCTCGCCTTCCAGATGGCGCTTGAGGCTGGCAACGTCCGTTTCGGTTGTGACCTGCGGCAGGTTGAGACGGTTCTCCGTCACGCGGATCGTGCGGATCCCCTCCGGCAGATCGTTCATAACGATCCGGTTGGCGCGTTCGATCCCTTCCCGTGAGTCGCGGTATTTTACCTGCTCGCCGGTGACGTAAAGCGTGTCGCCCTTGGTCTGAATCTTCGGATCCGCCAGGCCGGCATTGTATTTCAGCAGCGTCAGCTGGTTTGCCACCACTGAGTGCTGCAGAATCGCATCCTGCGGCTCCGGCTGGTAAGCAGGGCGCGCGTTATCATTGTAGTGCGGCCGCATGTCGTTAAAGTTGGTGCGCAGCGTGAAGCCAAACATCACCGTATTGCCGCGCTCGTAGCTGAGGTTAACGTCGGCCCAGTCGGTGACGCGATAAATGGCGCCGACGTTAAACTTGCTCTTCTGCTCAATCTTCCCGGCGAAGTCCTGCGAGTAGTCATTCCCTTCATACTCCAGCTTCAGGCGTAATGGCTGCCAGGGCGTTTGATACTCTACGCCGCCAAACAGCGACGCCGGACCGTGGAACATCTGGTCTCCGTTAATGGAGCCCGCTTTCTTATAGCTGTTATCGCGATAGCAGTATTTGTCGCTGTAGGAGCAAAACGGGTTTTTCACGTTACCGCTGGTGCCGAGATAGCCCCATCCCAGGCCGAGCGAAAAGTCGAACGGGCCCCAGGCTTTGCTGGCCACGATGTATTCCGCATCAAACAGACCGGTACCACCGATATCTTTGGCGCCCACGGACACCTGCGGCATCCAGTAGCTCTCTTCCCACAGGCGCAGCTTGACGTCGAAAGCTTTATCTTTGTAGGTCTGATCGCCGGAGAACGCCTCAACGCTGCTGTATTGTTTCGTACGCACGTCGGTATAGCGCAGCGTGGTTTCAAGCCACGGGAACAGCTGTACCGAGGCGGAGTAGTAGCGATACTGGTCGTTATCACGGTAGTTAAGGCTAATTTCCCCTTCGCGCGCCATACGCGCGGTGGGCGTTTGCAGTAAACCGACGCCGCCGAAGTCTGACTGAGACGGGCCAATGGGTGCCGGATACGTTTCTGCATGGCAGGCGGCGCTTACGCAGAGCGCCAGCATGCTGTAGAGATAGGTTTTTTTCATTATTCCGGTATCCGCTGAATCAGGGAGTGAAGGATATCGGCGTTAAGCCCGTCATACGCCTTCGTCCAGAAATGGTCGGCAAAACCGACAAAAATGATGCTGCCCGGCATAGGTTCGATGTGCCGTTTATTCCAGTAAGCGACGGGGGCTTTCTGCGTGTGCCCGTCAGGGTAAACCACCCAGGCGTAGCTGTTATCAGCACCGCTCAGCAGGCTCTGCTCGTCGAGGTAGCTCGCCACGTCGCGACCGGGCGTAAAGGGCTTTTTACCCGGGCTGCTGATAAGCCCCATCATGGTCACCGTCGTCGGCTTTTCCGGCAGCCAGAGCGTATATTCCCCTTCAAGCGTGGGGTTGCCCTTTTCCGTGACGCGCACTTCATCGGGATCAAGATTCACGTTCTGACGGCCCGTCACCTTCAGCGCCTGCAGCTGCTGGCGAACGCTGTTAATGGCCGCCGCGTCGTCGCCATCTTCCTGTTCCGCTAACCCCGTCAGCCTGGCAAGGAGCGCCTTGTGCTGTTGTTCCGCTTCAGCGGTCTTCTGACGTTCAGCGATCACTGCCCCCGGCCACCAGCTGTTGGCGAGCCTTGGCTGTCCGACGAGATCGAGCAGATGCTCAGCGTGGGTTAAGGTTTTGGGTTTTTCACTGTCCGGCGTGTAGACCTTCACAGTCCCTGCGGACCATGCCAGCGGCGCTGCAAAACTGGCGATAAGCGCAACGTGGATGAGCGTTTTCATGATTTCGCCGCCTTGATCAGGGTGGTTTTCACCGGGAAGAATCCGGCACCGAGATACTGCAGGGACTGGCGGATCTGCCCTTCCTCGTCGATCCAGAAGCGGTTGTGCCAGGTGGCCTGGCCGGTGGTGACTTCTTCATCCAGCACGCGAACCTGCGTTTCGTCGCTGCCAACTTTCACGCTGTCCGTGCCGTCCCAGCGGAAGGTCGAGCGTGCCGTGGCGTAACGCACCTGCTTGTGCTCGGTCCAGCCCATCGTGCGCGTCCAGCTCGCGCCGTCGGCGATCTGGTTCGGCTTGATCAGCGGATCGGCAGCAATATTATTCACCTCCAGCAGGTTGTCGCCGCCCAACAGGGTTTTCACGATACGACCATGCTGTGTCACGATGGTGGCCTGATCCTGCGTCACCCATTTCTGCTGCCCGTTTTCATCGAAAGCGAGCACCACAAACAGCTGCGGGCCATCGTTTAGCTGCATGTACTGACTGGCATAGGGCATGTTTTGAAGTTCGTCATCGGTCAGATGCACGCCCGGCGTGCCGAACATGCTTTCCCACAGTGAATTTCCCAGCCCTTTAGTAGTGGCCGAGCACGCCTGCAGCAGCAGGCAAATCAGAATGATTGCAGGTCGCTTCACGACTCTTCTCCGAAGGGGCGAAATAACCACACCGAAGTGTGGTTATGATTAAAACACCCGCTATTACTGGGTGCTGGTTGTCGTGGTGGTCGTGGTTCCGGTATTGGAGCCATCACCGCCACCGGTTGCCGCCAGCGCGACACCCACGGCTGAACTTACGGTGCTGGCGCTGGCTGCGGTAGAACTTCCCGCAGACGCAGACGTCGCAGCCGAACCTGCCGCTTCCCCGACCTGAACCGGAGCTGCATAGACAGATGTCGCCGCAAGCGCAGATATGGCAAAAATGCCATACAGTACTTTCTTCATAACAATTTCCCTTCAATGAATGAATGGAGATTTGCCCGAAAAGAATTTCAGGCGGAATCGAGTATACACAACTAGTGCCGTGGGTTTGCCGTAAGGGGAAATAGGGAGAGGGTTTTCAGACTAATGGTTAAAATGGAAATGAAAGGCAAATGACATAAATATATAATAGATATAAATCAATAATTTATAATATATCCATATTAATGGACTACTACGTATTTTCTTAAAATAAACCGCAGCAATTAACGGGTTAAGCGTCTTTTTCGGATTAAACTCAGATTCAGAATTTGAGTTAACTAACAGACATCAGGAATTATCCGATAAAAAAATGCCGGCATTAAGCCGGCACGTTTTCATGACGTTTTAATTACGCGCGCCATGCTTTATAACGGTTGATCAAACCATTTGTCGAGCTGTCATGGCTGGCAATCGCTTTATCGTCACCCAGCTCTGGCAGAATACGGTTTGCCAGCTGTTTGCCCAGCTCAACGCCCCACTGGTCAAAGGTGAAGATGTTCAGGATGGCGCCCTGCGTGAAGATCTTGTGCTCGTACAGGGCAATCAGCGCGCCCAGGCTGAACGGCGTGATTTCACGCAGCAGGATGGAGTTGGTTGGACGGTTGCCTTCGAACACTTTGAACGGCACAACGTGGTCCAGGGTTGCCGGATCTTTACCCTGGTCACGGTATTCCTGTTCAACCACTTCGCGGGATTTACCGAACGCCAGCGCTTCGGTCTGCGCAAAGAAGTTCGACAGCAGCTTCGGATGGTGGTCGGACAGCGGGTTATGGGTGATAGCCGGGGCGATGAAATCGCACGGTACCATTTTGGTGCCCTGGTGGATCAGCTGGTAGAAGGCATGCTGACCGTTGGTGCCCGGCTCGCCCCAGATGATTGGGCCAGTCTGGTAATCCACCGCGTTGCCGTTACGGTCAACGTATTTACCGTTGGATTCCATGTTGCCCTGCTGGAAGTAGGCTGCAAAGCGGTGCATGTACTGGTCGTACGGCAGGATCGCTTCGGTTTCAGCGCCGAAGAAGTTGTTGTACCAGATACCGATCAGCGCCAGCAGCACCGGCAGGTTTTTCTCTGGTGCGGTCGTGGAGAAGTGTTTATCCATCGCGTGCGCGCCGGAGAGCAGCTCAACGAAGTTGTCGAAGCCCACGGACAGGATGATGGACAGACCGATCGCAGACCACAGGGAGTAGCGGCCGCCGACCCAGTCCCAGAACTCGAACATGTTCGCGGTATCAATGCCGAACTCGCTGACCGCTTTGCCGTTGGTAGACAGCGCCGCGAAGTGTTTCGCCACGTGCTTGTTGTCGCCTGCGGTTTTCAGGAACCAGTCGCGCGCGCTGTGGGCGTTGGTCATGGTTTCCTGAGTGGTGAAGGTTTTGGACGCAACCAGGAACAGGGTAGTTTCCGGGTTCACGTTCTTCAGCACTTCGGCGATGTGGGTGCCATCGACGTTAGACACAAAGTGCATATTGAGGTGGTTTTTATACGGGCGCAGCGCTTCGGTCACCATGAACGGGCCGAGGTCAGAACCGCCGATACCGATGTTCACCACGTCGGTGATCGCTTTGCCGGTGTAGCCTTTCCAGCTACCGGAGATGATCGCTTCGGAGAAGGTTTTCATCTTTTCCAGCACCGCGTTCACTTCCGGCATGACGTCTTTGCCGTCAACGATGATTGGCGTATTGCTACGGTTACGCAGGGCCACGTGCAGCACGGCACGGTCTTCGGTACGGTTGATCTTCTCGCCGGAGAACATGGATTTGATGGCGTCGGCAAGCTCAGTTTCTTTCGCCAGATCCTGCAGCTTTGCCAGCGTCTCTTCGGTAATGCGGTTTTTGGAGAAATCCACCAGCATCAGGTCGTCGAAGGTCGCGGAGAACTTAGAGAAACGATCGGCATCCTTCGCGAACAGATCCGCGATGGTGACGTCTTTCATTTCATCAAAATGTTTCTGGAGTGCCTGCCAGGCAGCGGTCTGCGTTGGGTTGATGTTTTTCATTAGCAATACTCTTCTGATTTGAGAATTGTGACTGCGGTCGATTGTAGCGCCTGCAAATAAAAATTGTGATGGTTTTTATGCCATTGCCCTGGCCTGCATCAAACACAGGTGAAAAGACCCGAAAAGTATAGCTGCTGACGGAGCCTCCTGGGGCGGCGAAATGTCGGTCAAAAAGCCCTAAAACGGAGCATAAAATCTGGCGCTGTTATAAGTCCTGTTTCTCAGGGGTACCCCCCCATAAAAAATCCGCATAATCCCAGCATTGACAGGACCTCCCCCGCATTTTATTTATAGGGCCGTATTTTGCGCCTGCACCTGTTTTCGTTTCACTCTTGTGCCAAGGTCGCTTATTCATTCCCTGACACGAGGTTGTTATGACGAGTTTTGTGGTCGCCAAATTTGGCGGCACCAGTGTGGCCGATTACGATGCCATGAACCGCAGCGCCGATGTGGTGCTGGCCGATCCGAATACCCGCCTGGTGGTGCTGTCTGCATCCGCCGGCGTGACGAACCTGCTGGTTTCTCTGTCTGAAGGACTGGAAGCGACAGAACGTTTCGTGAAGCTGGATGCACTGCGCAAAATTCAGTTCGACATCCTTGAGCGTCTGCAGAACCCGAACGTCATCCGCGAGGAAGTGGAGCGTCTGCTGGAAAATATCACCACTCTGGCAGAAGCGGCTTCTCTGGCCACTTCCACCGCCCTGACCGACGAACTGGTCAGCCACGGCGAGCTGATGTCCACCCTGCTGTTTGTCGAAATCATGCGCGAGCGTAACGTTCAGGCGCAGTGGTTTGACGTGCGTAAAGTGATGCGTACCAGCGATCGCTTTGGTCGTGCCGAGCCGGACGTTGAGGCGCTGGCGGAGCTGACCAATCAGCAGCTGGCACCACGCCTGGCAGACGGTATCGTGATTACCCAGGGCTTTATCGGCAGTGAAGCGAAAGGCCGCACCACCACGCTTGGCCGCGGCGGCAGCGACTACACCGCCGCGCTGCTGGGCGAAGCCCTGCATGCAACGCGCGTGGATATCTGGACTGACGTTCCGGGCATTTACACTACCGACCCGCGCGTCGTTTCCGCGGCTAAACGTATTGATGTAATCGCCTTTGAAGAAGCGGCGGAAATGGCCACCTTCGGCGCAAAAGTGCTGCACCCGGCAACGCTGCTGCCGGCAGTGCGCAGCGATATTCCGGTCTTCGTGGGTTCCAGCAAAGATCCGAAAGCGGGCGGGACGCTGGTCTGCAAGAAAACGGAAAACCCACCGCTGTTCCGCGCCCTGGCCCTGCGTCGTCGCCAGACGCTGGTGACGCTCCACAGCCACAATATGCTGCATTCCCGCGGTTTCCTGGCGGAAGTGTTTGGCATTCTGGCGCGCCATAATATCTCGGTGGATCTGATCACCACCTCTGAAGTGAGCATTGCGCTAACGCTGGACACCACCGGCTCGACCTCCACCGGCGACACGCTGCTGACGCAGTCGCTGCTGATTGAGCTGTCTGAGCTCTGCCGCGTGGAAGTAGAAGAAAACCTGGCGCTGGTTGCCATCATCGGCAACAAGCTGTCGCGCGCCTGCGGCGTAGGTAAAGATGTGTTCGGCGTGCTCGACCCGTTCAGCATCCGCATGATCTGCTACGGCGCATCCAGCTACAACCTCTGCTTCCTGGTGCCTGCCGATCAGGCCGAGCAGGTCGTGCAGAAACTTCATCAGAATTTGTTTGAATAAAATTCGTTAGCACGATAAACAATACCTATAAGCCGGGCACAGACCCGGCTTTTTCATAACTAAACAACACGACAATACTGCAAGGAATCCACTATGTTATCCGCCGTTACGCGGCTGTTCCCGTTATGGGCGCTGCTGCTCTCCGTACTCGCGTATTACACCCCCGCTACGTTCACGGGCATTGGTCCGTGGGTCGCCACGCTGCTGATGCTGATCATGTTCGGTATGGGCGTGCATCTGAAAATCGACGACTTTAAACGCGTGCTGTCCCGCCCTGCGCCCGTCGCGGCAGGGATCTTCCTGCACTACCTGGTGATGCCGCTTGCGGCGTGGCTGCTGGCGATGGCCTTTAAGATGCCGCCCGATCTCTCCGCCGGGATGGTGCTGGTGGGCAGCGTGGCCAGCGGCACGGCGTCCAACGTAATGATCTACCTGGCGAAAGGCGACGTGGCGCTCTCCGTCACGATCTCGTCCGTTTCGACGCTGGTGGGCGTCGTTGCCACACCGCTGTTAACCCGCCTGTACGTGGACGCGCATATTCAGGTGGACGTGATGGGCATGCTGCTCAGCATTCTGCAGATTGTGGTGATCCCGATTGCGCTGGGGCTGGTCATTCACCATCTTTTCCCGCGCGTGGTGAAGGCCGTTGAGCCGTACCTGCCCGCGTTTTCGATGGTCTGCATTCTGGCGATCATCAGCGCCGTGGTGGCGGGTTCCGCATCGCACATTGCCTCCGTGGGCTTTGTGGTGATCATCGCCGTGGTGCTGCATAACACGATTGGCCTGCTGGGCGGCTACTGGGGTGGGAAGCTGTTCGGTTTTGACGAATCTACCTGCCGCACGCTGGCAATCGAGGTAGGCATGCAGAACTCCGGCCTGGCGGCGGCGCTCGGTAAAATCTACTTCTCCCCGCTGGCGGCCCTGCCTGGCGCGCTGTTCTCCGTCTGGCATAACCTCTCCGGCTCGCTGCTGGCAGGCTACTGGTCAGGCAAACCGATTGATGAACAAACGAAAAAAGATGCGGTGAAGCAGGGTTAATTTGCGCGGCTTGCTTTACACTGAAGCCTCTCTATCAGGAGGCTTCAGCAATGGCTACACCACGTTTGACCCAGAAAGACATGACGGAAGCCGAGCAGCGCGAACTGAAAACGCTTCTCGACCGCGCCCGTATCGCCCATGGCCGCACGCTGACGAACGCCGAAACCAATCAGGTGAAAAAAGAGTACATCGATAAGCTGATGACGCAGCGTGACGCCGCGGCGAAAAAAGCCCGCAAGCTGAAAAAAGAGCAGGCTTATAAACCCGATGCAGAGGCGACCTTTTCCTGGTCGGCCACAACGTCTACACGTGGAAGGCGCTAATCAGCGCCCTTTCTTTTTGCGTCCCGGCTGGGTAAAGCGTTTTCCATTACCCGGCTTGCCTCGCCCCTTATCTTCCGCCTGCGGCGCCTTCACCACCGGGCGCTTAATCGCCTGGGTTTTCGGTTTGGCTTTGGCCTTCGGCTTCGCTTCGGACGAGGAATTCTCGATAAGCTTGAAGAGTTCAATCAGCTCGTCATCCGTTAAATCGCGCCACTCGCCCAGCGGGATGCCTGACAGGCTGACGTTCATGATGCGCGTGCGTTCCAGCTTCGTCACTTCATAACCGAAGTGCTCGCACATACGGCGGATCTGGCGGTTCAGGCCCTGAACCAGCGTAATGCGGAACGCGAACGGCGCTTCTTTTTTGACCTTACACTTCTTCGTGACGGTGCCGAGGATCGGCACCCCGGCGCCCATGCCGCGAATAAATTCGTCCGTGACCGGCTTATTCACCGTCACAATGTACTCTTTCTCGTGGTCGTTACCGGCACGCAGAATTTTGTTGACCAGATCGCCGTGGTTGGTGAGGAAAATCAGCCCCTGTGAGTCTTTATCCAGACGGCCAATCGGGAAGATACGGCTGCTGTGGTTCACGAAATCAACGATGTTGTCCCGCTCACCGTCTTCCGTGGTGCTGACAATCCCAACCGGTTTGTTCAACGCGATAAACACCAGGTCTTCAGCATCACGCGGTTCGATGACCTGACCATTCACTTTAACCACATCGCCAGGCACCACCTGGTCGCCGATGGTGGCGCGTTTGCCGTTAAGAAACACGTTACCCTGTTCAATGTAACGGTCAGCCTCGCGACGTGAGCAGATCCCGCTCTCGCTAATGTATTTGTTTAATCGGGTTGATTGAGTTGGCAGCATAGTTTCTCCTGTGAAGGGCGAAATATACCTTACCTTGCGGCTGACAAAAAAGTGTTAGTAGCCGTTGATCAAAAAATCGAGTGCATCCCGCAATGAAGCCCGGCTTTGCGTAAGATCGGCAACACGCTCACCTAACTCTTTTGGCGATATGCCAGCCATCATGTGCATCATGACCACGCAGGGCTTACCCGCTATCTCAACGACAGGGCACACTTTCGCAGGCGGCTGAATGCCTCCCAGGTTGCTAAGCTCAACTGCTGGTGCGACCAGGACATGCTTCATCACATTGGCCACGGGATGCTGCATATTGATTAGCCAGGGATAGGCAGTTTTCCCCTTACCTTCATTCTCATAAGCAAAATATTGCTCCATCAGAACGATCTCTGAGAATCACTAAAGGAGCCGTTTTCATCAACCCACTGGTTAATGGCCTCGATAGAAGCTTTATTTTCTTCTAACCACTCTGCGCGCTGATGCGCTCGAAACTGCTCTTGCAGCGCAGCCGTGAGTACAGCAGAGAGATTCAGTTTAAGCCGACGCGCCTCTTCAAGGATTTCTGGTGCTAACGACACATTGACTGATTTTTTGATGCCATGAGTAGCGCGCATGAGAACTCCCATCGGAATGCGCATGAATTGGCGAAGTGTAGCGTAATAAACGAGCATTTTCTATTCCCTTCAAAATGTAAGGTCTGAAGAGTAAATGGCGCTTTATAAGGTGTCACGCCCCGCAAAACGGTTTTGCGAGGCGCTTTCAGAGATTAATACTCGTCCCGCTCGTCGTCTTCATCCGGCTGTTCCATCACGCTGTACGCCACCGCGCAGAACAACGAGTTGAGACGCTTCATATCCCCCAGCAGCCCCAGATGCAGGGAGCTGGTCTCGATACTCTGCACGTTCTGCTGGTGCAGACGCTCAACGTGGGCATGCGAGTAGCGGCGGTTCAGAATACGGAAACGATGCTTGTTGCGACGCAGGCGGCGCGCGCTCGGCACGTCGCTGGAGAAGAAGACCAGCATCGCCAGCTTGAGGTTGCTGACCAGCTGTTCGTGCAGCGCTTCCAGCTCCTTCAGGCCTTCACCTGAAAACGCACGACGCGCGGCAAGGGATTTGTCGGCGATCTCGCTGCCCATACGCTCCACGATATCCGAGGCCTGCTCAAGGTTAAGCGACATCTCGATAATTTCCGCCCAGCGGCGGGACTCCTCCTCCGCCAGCTCGTCCTGCGGCATACGCGCCAGGTAAAGCTTAATGGCGGTATAGAGCACGTTGATATCGTCCGCCAGTCTGCGCAGTTCTTTCTCTTCACGCGGCTCGCCGTGCATCACCTTTTGCAGGCCTTCCAGCATGGTTTCCATTGCGTCGCCCATGCGCAGCGTCTCGCGCGCGGCGTTCGCCAGCGCCAGCGCCGGGGTATCCAGTGCGGAGGTATCCAGGTGCTTCGGTTTCAGGCGCGCATCCAGCTCCGGTTCGTCCTGAATGAGGCGTTCGCAGAAGCGGGCCATCGGCGCGGCAAACGGCACCATCGCCAGGCAGCGCACCAGGTTGTAGAACACGTGGAAATAGATCACCAGCTCCGCCTTCGGCAGCGGTAGGTTGTCCATCAGGTTCGCCAGCGGGTGAACGAACGGCAGAATAATCAGGCTGCCCACCAGCTTAAACAGCAGGCTGCCGAGGGCCACGCGGCGGGCTGCGGCGTTGGCCGCGCTGTTATTGAGCATCGCCAGCAGGCCGGAGCCGAGGTTGGCCCCGATCACCAGACACAGCGCCACCGGGAAGGAGATCGCCCCTGTGGCGGTTAAGGTCGCCGTCAGAAGAACCGCTGCCAGGCTGGAGTAGCTGACGATGGCAAACACCGCGCCAATCAGAGCATCCAGCATAATGTCCCCGGTCAGAGAAGCGAAGATGACCTGCACGCCGTTGGCCTCGGTGATTGGCGTGACCGCCTGCACAATCAGCTCCAGCGCCAGCAGGATCAGCCCCAGGCCTATCCCTACGCGCCCGAGCTGTCCGGCGCGCGTCTGCTTGCGGCCGAGGAAGAAGATAACGCCGATAAAAATCAGCAGCGGCGATAGCCAGGAGAGATCGAAGGTCAGGATACGCGCCATCAGCGCGGTACCTACATCCGCCCCCAGCACAATCACCAGCGCCGGGGCCAGCGCCACCAGATCCTGCGCCACAAAGGAGGTGACAAGCAGGGTCGTGGCGTTACTGCTCTGAACCAGCGCCGTTACGCCAATGCCCGCGCAGAAGGCGAGCGGCTTCTTCTCAACGCTGCTGCTGAGAACGGTACGCAAGCGCGCGCCAAATACACGCATCACGCCGGTACGGACGATATGGGTGCCCCATACGAGCAGTGCGACTGCAGAAAGCAGGTGTAACAACGTCAGCACGGAAGTTTTTCCTCCTTATCGTTATTCGTTTTCCATAGGTTCAGTATAAGGGTTTAAACGTAAGAAAGAGACAGGGCGCCCAATGAGCGCCCTGTTTGTTGTAAGGAAAAGTGATTTTAGTCGGCGTCGTAGCCGAGATTTGGCGCCAGCCAGCGCTCCACTTCAGACACGCTCATCCCTTTGCGCAGGGCGTAATCTTCAATCTGATCCCGCTGCAGCTGCGCCACGGCAAAGTACTTGCTGTCCGGATGGCTGAAGTACCAGCCTGAGACGGACGCGCCTGGCCACATGGCGAACGACTCGGTGAGCTTCATGCCGGTATGGGCTTCCACATCCAGCAGCTTCCAGATGGTGCCTTTTTCGGTGTGCTCCGGACAGGCCGGATAGCCCGGCGCCGGGCGAATCCCCTTGTAGTTTTCGCGGATCAGATCCTCATTGCTGAGGTTTTCATTCGCCGCGTAGCCCCAGTGCACCTTACGTACGCGCTCGTGGAGATACTCGGCAAATGCTTCTGCCAGGCGGTCGGCAATCGCTTTCACCATGATTTTATTGTAATCATCGTGCTGCGCTTCGAACGCGTCCGCCAGCGCGTCTTCTTCCAGACCGCCGGTCACCGCAAAGGCGCCGATATAGTCGGCTTTACCACTCAGCTTCGGCGCGACGAAATCGGCCAGGCAGTAGTTGGCAAAGCCCACTTTCTCCGTTTGCTGGCGCAGATGGCGGCTGACCGCCAGCACGTGGGTGCGGGTTTCATCGCGATAAATTTCGATGTCGTCGCCCACGCGGTTCGCCGGGAACAGGCCCACCACGCCGCGCGGGTTGAGGCTTTTCTCTGCGCTCAGCGTGTCGAGCATGTCGTTGGCATCTTTAAACAGGCGCTTCGCCTCCTCGCCGACCACCTCATCTTCCAGGATGCGCGGATATTTGCCCGCCAGCGACCAGGTCATAAAGAACGGCGTCCAGTCGATGTAGTTACGCAGCGTCTCGATGCTGGCCGTCACGTCCTGCACGCCCAGACGGTGTGCCACCGGTGGCGTGTAGCTGGACCAGTCGAAGGCCAGATCGTTGTCGCGCGCCGCCTGAAGCGAAACAGGCGGGGTGCGCGGCTTCTTACGGCCGTGCTGGATGCGAACGGTTTCGTACTCTTTGCGGGTGCGCTCAACAAACTCGTCGCGCTGGGTGTCCGAGAGCAGCGCGGAGACTACGCCCACCGTGCGCGAGGCGTTCTGCACGTAGACCGTCGGGCCGCTGTAGTTCTGCTCGATCTTCACCGCCGTGTGCGCTTTTGAGGTGGTCGCCCCGCCAATCAATAGCGGAATGGTGAAGCCCTGTCGCTCCATCTCTTTTGCCACGTTGACCATTTCGTCGAGCGACGGCGTAATCAGGCCGGAGAGGCCAATCAGGTCGGCGTTCACTTCGCGCGCGGTCTTGAGGATTTTGTCCGCCGGGACCATCACGCCGAGGTCGATAATTTCGTAGTTATTACACTGCAGCACTACGCCGACGATGTTCTTGCCGATGTCGTGCACGTCGCCCTTCACGGTGGCGATAACCATCTTGCCGTTGCTGGAACCTTTCTCTTTGCTGGCTTCGATGTAGGGCTCAAGATACGCCACCGCCTGCTTCATCACGCGGGCGGATTTCACCACCTGCGGCAGGAACATTTTGCCCTCACCGAACAGATCGCCGACCACGTTCATGCCGTCCATCAGCGGGCCTTCGATCACCTCAATCGGGCGATCTGCCTGCTGGCGCGCCTCTTCGGTATCGAGCTCGATAAATTCGGTGATGCCTTTGACCAGCGAGTATTCCAGACGCTTTTTCACGTCCCAGGAACGCCACTCGGCCTGCTGAACGTTTGCCGCCTCATCCGATTTACTGCCGCGGTATTTCTCCGCCAGGTCCAGCATGCGCTCGGTGGCGTCGTCGCGGCGGTTAAGGATTACGTCCTCTACGGCGTCGCGCAGCTCGGCAGGGAGGTCGTCATAAATCGCCAGCTGGCCGGCGTTAACGATCCCCATGTCCATGCCGTTGCGGATGGCGTAGTAGAGGAACACGGCGTGAATCGCTTCGCGCACCGGGTCGTTACCGCGGAACGAGAACGACACGTTCGATACGCCGCCGGAGATCAGCGCGTGCGGCAGCTCGCGCTTGATGTCCTCACATGCCCCGATAAAGTCCTGGGCATAGTTGTTGTGCTCTTCAATCCCGGTCGCGACGGCGAATATATTCGGGTCAAAGATAATGTCTTCCGGCGGGAAGCCCACCTCTTCGGTCAAAATCTTGTACGCGCGGCGGCAAATCTCAATTTTACGCTCGCGGGTATCCGCCTGGCCCACTTCGTCAAAGGCCATCACCACCACGGCGGCACCGTAGCGGCGGACCATCTTCGCGTGGTGGATAAAGATATCAACGCCCTCTTTCATCGAGATAGAGTTGACGATGCCTTTACCCTGGATGCACTTCAGCCCTTTTTCGATGACTTCCCACTTGGAGGAGTCAATCATGATCGGCACGCGGGCAATGTCCGGCTCACCGGCAATCAGGTTGAGGAAACGCACCATCGCCGCTTCGGCGTCGAGCATCCCCTCATCCATGTTGATATCGATAATCTGCGCGCCGCTTTCCACCTGCTGGCGGGCAACGTCCAGCGCTTCGCTGTATTTCTCTTCTTTGATCAGTCGCTTGAACTTTGCGGAACCGGTGACGTTAGTACGCTCACCCACGTTCACAAACAGGCTGTCGTCGCCGATGGTCAACGGCTCAAGGCCGGACAGACGACAGGCAACCGGAAGCTCGGGCAGCTTGCGCGGCGGCAGCCCGGCCACGGCGTTGCTCATGGCCGCGATGTGCTCCGGCGTGGTGCCGCAGCAGCCACCGACGATGTTCAGGAAGCCAGACTCGGCCCACTCGCGGATTTGCGCCGCCATGGTGTCGGCATCGAGATCGTATTCACCGAACGCGTTCGGCAGACCGGCGTTCGGGTGGGCGGTGACGTAGCATTCCGCGATACGGGAAAGCTCCTGTACGTACTGGCGCAGTTCATCCGGCCCCAGCGCGCAGTTCAGGCCAAAAGAGAGCGCTTCGGCGTGACGCAGGGAGTTATAAAACGCTTCGGTTGTCTGACCGGACAGGGTACGGCCGGAGGCGTCGGTGATGGTGCCGGAAATCATGATCGGCAGGTCAACGCCCAGCGCCTCGAACTCCTCTTTCACCGCGTAAATCGCGGCTTTGGCATTGAGAGTGTCGAATACGGTTTCAATCAGGATCAGATCGGAACCGCCTTCCACCAGCGCTCTGGTCGATTCGCGGTAGGCGGCCACCAGCTGGTCAAAGGTGATATTACGAAACGCCGGGTCGTTGACGTCCGGCGAAATCGACGCGGTGCGGTTCGTCGGGCCAAGCACCCCGGCAACGTAGCGAGGCTTGTCCGGCGTGCGGGCCGTCCACTCGTCGGCGCAGGCGCGCGCCAGCTTCGCGGCTTCCAGGTTGATTTCCGCCGACAGGGATTCCATCTGGTAATCCGCCATGGCGATGGTTGTCGAGTTAAAGGTGTTGGTCTCAACGATATCCGCACCCGCTTCGAAGTAGGCGTTGTGGATATCCTTAATGACGGACGGCTTGCTGAGCACCAGCAGATCGTTGTTCCCTTTCAGGTCGCAGGGCCAGTCTGCGAAGCGCTCGCCGCGGAAATCGTCTTCACTCAGACGATACCCCTGGATCATGGTGCCCATGCCGCCGTCCAGCACCAGAATTCGTTCATTTAACTGCGCACGCAGTTGCTCTACTTTGCTGCTCACACTTGCTCCCGACAACGCTCAACAAGGCCAAAAGGCTGCGTTCCATACTGGCACAATCTCGCAGGGTGGAAAAGCCGCACAGCGGTAACATGAGACATGTTCACCATCACTCCTCCGATCAGTCAGGATAACGGTTGCAAATCCACCAAATAAAACGAAAATGATTTCCACGATACAGAAAAAGGAGATCGTCATGGTCGCGACCGTTCCCGCTAAACGCGGCAGAAAACCTGCTGCCACCGCCGCCGCCGCACAACAGGGCGGACAGGTTCAATCGCTCACGCGCGGTTTGAAGCTGCTGGAGTGGATAGCCGAGTCGCACGGCAGCGTGGCCCTGACGGAGCTGGCCCAGCAGGCTGGCCTGCCGAACTCCACGACGCATCGCCTGCTGACCACCATGCAGCAGCTGGGCTTTGTCCGCCAGGTCGGCGAGCTGGGGCACTGGGCGGTGGGCGCGCATGCGTTTATCGTCGGCAGCAGCTTCCTGCAGAGCCGCAACCTGCTGGCGATTGTGCACCCGATTCTGCGCAAGCTGATGGAGGAGTCCGGCGAGACGGTCAACCTGGCGGTGCTGGACCAAAGCGACCATCAGGCGATTATCATCGACCAGGTTCAGTGCACGCAGCTGATGCGTATGTCCGCACCGATTGGCGGCAAGCTGCCGATGCATGCCTCCGGGGCGGGGAAAGCGTTTCTCTCGCAGCTGAGCGAAGAGCAGGTGACGGGACTGCTGCACCGTAAAGGTCTGCACGCCTATACCCACGCCACGCTGGTGTCGCCCGTGCATCTGAAAGAAGATCTGGCCCTGACCCGCAAGCGCGGCTATTCGTTTGATGATGAAGAACATGCCCTGGGCCTGCGCTGCCTGGCGGCCTGCATTTTTGACGAGCACCGCGAGCCGTTCGCCGCCATCTCCATCTCCGGGCCGATTTCACGTATGACCGACGATCGGGTCACTGAGTTGGGTGCGCTGGTGATTAAGGCGGCGAAAGAGGTCACGCTGGCGTACGGTGGGATTCGTTAAGTTGGGTTCCGGCGGATATTCGGACCGTAGGCCCTGTAAGCGCAGCGCCACCGGGCGATGGGGTTGCACTGCAGCCTGATGCCCTCACCCCGGCCCTCTCCCACAGGGAGAGGGAGAAAACATGATGCCCTCACCCTGCGAGAGAGGGAGAAAACATGATGCCCTCACCCTGCGAGAGAGGGTGCAAACATGATGTCCTCATCCTGCGAGAGAAGGTGCAAACCTAATGCAAAACCTCTGCTTGCGGCGGTAAGCGTACACATCTTCGACATGCCCGTTTTTGATCCGCGTTTGCAGTCCGCGCCAGTAGCTGGCGCGGAACAGATCCTCATGCATTTCTTCGAATAGCGGCCCGATGCGCGGGTCGGCGCACAGCCAGTGGCGAAACTCCTCCGGAAACACATCGCCCGGCGAGACGCTGTACCACGGCTCACCGGAAAGCTCATCTTCCGGGTAGCGGGGCTGTGGTATATCGCGGAAATTCACTTCGGTCATGTAGCAAATTTCGTCGTAATCGTAGAACACCACCCGCCCGTGACGGGTGACGCCGAAGTTTTTAAACAGCATGTCGCCCGGGAAAATATTGGCGGCGGCAAGCTGGCGAATCGCGTTGCCGTATTCTTCAATGGCATCCCGCAGCGCCTGACCTTCGGACTGCTCAAGCCAGATATTCAGCGGTACCATGCGGCGCTCAATGTAGAGATGGCTAATCACGATTTTGTCACCCAGATCGGTGATTTTCGCGGGCGCTTCCTGCATTAACAGCGCCATGAGCGCCGGGTCGATCTGCTGTTTATCCAGCACAAAGTTTTCGAACTCCTGGGTATCCGCCATGCGCCCGACGCGGTCGTGCTCTTTGACCAGCTGATAGCAGGCGCGAACGTGCGCGGCGGTCATCTCTTTCTGCGGCGCGAATCTGTCTTTAATCACCTTAAAGACCCGGTCGAAACCCGGCAGCGTAAAGACCAGCATCACCATGCCGCGAATGCCGGGCGCTTCGATAAACTGCTCATCGGCCGCGGTGACATAGCGCAGGTACTCCCGGTAGCTTTCCGTTTTGGCGTGCTTCTGGCAGCCAATGGCCATATACAGCTCGGCGGTGGTTTTGCCCGGCAGGATCTCTCGCAGCCACTCTACCAGCGCGGCAGGCAGCGGGGCGTACACCATGAAATAGGAGCGGGCGAAGCCAAACACGATGCTGGCCTCGGCGCCGGTGGTCAGGCAGGTATCGACAAACAGTTCCCCGTCGTCGGTACGGTGAATGGGCAGCAGAAACGGCACAATGGCGGTCGGCGTAACCAGCTTGCCGACCAGCCAGGCGGCTTTATTGCGGTAGAAAAGCTCGTTGGCCACCTGCAAATGGCTATGGCTAAGGACCTCCGCGCCAAAGGTTTCGTTGAGATGCGCGTGGATATAGCCGATATCCCGGGTTTTATTCTCCCAGGGCAGGCGCAGCGGCAGATCCGTTAGCACGCGGTGCAGGAGTTTTTCCCATCCGCGATCGGGAAAGAAATCTTTCGCCAGCGGACGGGGAATGGTTCGAAAGCGCCGCTCGGGCTGGGAGCTGAAGATAAATAACCGCTCAGGAGATAGTGAGCGGTGGTCAAATAACCGGCAATAGACGGAATTGAAAAAGCTCTCCGCAATCTCGAAGCGCGGGTAATCGGGTAACAAATGGGTGTAGTGCTCCTTCACGCGCAGTAAAAATTCCGCGTCCGGGCTTTTACCGTCGGTAATACAGCGCAGCTGCTCCACCACCAGACCCACGTGGTGGTCATAGAGATGGATACGCTGCTTCATGGCCTGCTGAACCGCATGCCAGTCTGCATGTTCGAAGCGCTGCTGCGCGCCGGATGTCACTTCAAGAAAACGACCATACTGGGCATCAAAGCCCTGCAAAATAGTTTGGGCAATCAGCAATTCCAGGCCACGCGACATATATTCCCCCTCACCCCAACCCTCTCCCCGAGAGGGGAGAGGGGGAAAAGTTTAGAACTGTGCTTCTTCCGTTGAACCCGTTAAGGCGGTGACGGAGGAGGTGCCGCCCTGAATAATCGTGGTCACATTGTCAAAGTAGCCGGTTCCCACCTCCTGCTGGTGAGACACGAAGGTGTAGCCGTCTTTGCCCGCGGCAAACTCCGGCTGCTGCACCTTCTCAACGTAGTGCTTCATGCCCTCACCCTGCGCATAGGCGTGCGCCAGGTCGAACATGTTGAACCACATGCTGTGGATACCGGCCAGGGTAATGAACTGGTATTTGTAGCCCATGTCGGACAGCTGCTGCTGGAAGCTGGCGATGGTTTTGTCATCCAGCTTTTTCTGCCAGTTGAAGGACGGCGAGCAGTTGTAGGCCAGCAGCTTGCCCGGGTATTTCGCGTGGATGGCATCGGCAAAGCGTTTTGCCAGCGCCAGATCAGGCGTGGAGGTTTCACACCAGACCAGGTCCGCGTAAGGCGCGTACGCCAGGCCGCGGCTGATCGCCTGTTCAATGCCGGCATAGGTGCGGTAGAAACCTTCGCTGGTGCGCTCGCCGGTGATGAATTCGCTGTCGTACGGGTCGCAGTCAGAGGTGATCAGGTCCGCCGCGTCCGCATCGGTACGGGCAATCACCAGCGTCGGCACGCCGAGCACGTCAGCAGCCAGACGCGCGGCAACCAGCTTCTGTACGGCTTCCTGTGTGGGAACCAGCACCTTACCGCCCATATGTCCGCACTTCTTCACTGACGCCAGCTGGTCTTCGAAGTGAACGGCCGCTGCACCGGCCTCAATCATCGATTTCATCAGCTCGAAGGCGTTCAGCACGCCGCCGAAGCCCGCTTCCGCATCCGCAACGATCGGCAGGAAGTAATCAATAAAGCGCGGATCGCCAGGTTCAATACCGGCAGCCCACTGGATCTGATCCGCACGGCGGAAGGTGTTGTTGATCCGATCCACGACCGACGGCACGGAGTTAGCCGGATAGAGCGACTGATCCGGATACATGCTGGAGGCCAGGTTGGCGTCCGCCGCGACCTGCCAGCCGGAGAGGTAAATAGCCTCAATACCCGCCTTCGCCTGCTGCAGGGCCTGACCGCCGGTCAGCGCACCGAGGCTGTTGATATAGCCTTTTTTAGAGCCACCGTGCAGCAGCTTCCACATTTTCGCCGCACCGTTCTGTGCCAGCGTGCATTCCGGATTGACCGAGCCGCGTAATTTCACCACTTCCTCCGCGCTGTAAGGACGGCGGATGCCTTCCCAGCGAGGTTGTGTCCACTCTTTCTTTAACTCTTCGATTTGTTGGGTACGGGTTTTCATGTGCAGATGCTCCATATTGTTATGTGGTGAGTTACGCCAGGAAGCGGTAGCCCGGCAGGGTCAGGAAGTCGATTAAGTCATCTGATGTGGTGATTTGCTCCATCAGGCGCGCGGCGTCGTCAAAACGTCCGCTGCTGAAGCGGTGTTCGCCCAGCTCGTCCTGGATCACCCGCATCTCTTCGGCCAGCATCTGGCGGAACAGAGATTTGGTCACCGGCTTGCCGTTGCTGAGCGTTTTTTGATGGTGGATCCACTGCCAGATGGAGGTACGTGAGATCTCCGCCGTCGCGGCATCTTCCATCAGTCCGTAGATAGGCACACAGCCGTTGCCGGAGATCCACGCTTCGATGTACTGGACCGCGACGCGGATATTGGCACGCATGCCCTCTTCCGTACGCTCGCCCGCGCACGGAGCCAGCAGCTGTTCTTCAGCCGTTGGGGCATCGTCTTCGCGCGTGACAAACAGCTGGTTTTTATTGTCGCCGAGAACGCGGTTAAAGACCTCCATCGCCGTATCGGCCAGGCCGGGATGGGCAATCCACGTGCCGTCGTGACCGTTACGGGCTTCAAGCTCTTTGTCGGCCTTCACCTTGTTGAGCACCTGATTGTTGCGCTCTGCGTCTTTGCTCGGGATAAATGCCGCCATGCCGCCCATCGCAAAGGCACCGCGCTTATGGCAGGTTTTGATCAGCAGACGCGAGTAGGCGCTCAGGAACGGTTTATCCATGGTCACGACCTGGCGATCCGGCAACACGCGGTCGGGATAGTTTTTCAGGGTTTTGATATAGCTGAAAATATAGTCCCAGCGCCCGCAGTTCAGGCCGACAATGTGGTCGCGCAGGGCATGCAGAATTTCATTCATCTGGAACACGGCTGGCAGCGTTTCAATCAGCAGAGTGGCCTTGATGGTTCCGCGCGGCAGGTTGAAACGATCTTCCGCGTAGCTGAACACTTCGCTCCACCAGGCCGCTTCCTGCCAGGCCTGCGTTTTTGGCAGATAGAAATAAGGGCCGCTGCCTTTTGCCAGTAGGTTCTTGTAGTTGTGGAAGAAATAGAGTGCGAAATCAAACAGGCTGCCCGGAATGGCTTCCCCACGCCAGGTGACATGTTTTTCAGGCAGATGCAGGCCGCGTACGCGACAGATCAGCACCGCAGGGTTCGGTTTGAGCTGGTAAATTTTGCCGGCTTCGTTGGTATAGCTGATGGTGCCGTTCACGGCGTCGCGCAGGTTGATCTGCCCCTCGATGACCTTACGCCAGTCCGGCGCCAGTGAGTCTTCAAAATCGGCCATAAAGACTTTAACGTTGGCGTTCATGGCGTTGATCACCATTTTACGCTCTACCGGACCGGTGATCTCAACGCGACGATCCTGTAAATCTTCAGGGATGCCGCGGATTTTCCACTCACCGCGACGAATGGAAGCGGTTTCCGAAATGAAGCCAGGCAACTTGCCATCGTCAATTTCCTGCTGCTGATGAATGCGTGCCGCCAGCAGCTTATTGCGCTGCGGCGTAAAGCGGGTCACCAGTTCAGTCAGAAACTCTACCGCTTCCGCCGTCAAAACCTGCTGTTCTTGCTCGCCATACGGCTGGGTAAAGGCCAGTTCATCGACCGTCGTTGCCTGTTGAGTCATTACTCTACTCCTCATCAAAGATCCAAAATCACGCCCCCGATGCGAACGAAAGATCGTTGTGTAGTTTTCGCTCAGCAGAATTAAGACTATCTATATTTTTTCTAAAATCAAAAACAATTTCCATTTTAATTGTTAGTTGCAATTAATTATCTGATTTTACTGGGATTAAAGTTTTATTGAATGGTGAGTGACATTTCGGAAATAAAAAAGGCACCCGAAGGTGCCTGATTTGAATAGCTGAAACGCTTTAGGATCGTTTAGTGCAGAAGATTACTCCAGCGTCGGATTCATGTGACGCAGATCGTATGGCGTTATTTGATAGACGTAATAGTTGAGCCAGTTGGTAAAAAGCAAATTCCCATGGCTGCGCCAGGTTGCTCTCGGTTTGTTTTGCGGGTCGTCTTTCGGGAAATAGTTGTACGGTACATCCGGATTTAGACCCGCTTCGACATCACGGAAATACTCTGACGCAAGGGTATGCGGGTCGTACTCAGGATGCCCGGTCACAAAAGCAATGCGTTTATCCTTGCTGGCAAACAGGTAAGCATCCCCGTCTTCCGTTTCGGCCAGGATCTCCAGATCGGTGTAATCACGAATCAGCTGGGCCGGGAAATCGGCGTAGCGAGAATGCGGGGCCAGGAAAGAGTCATCGAAACCGCGCGTCAGCAAAGCGTGCGGGTGAAGAATGTGGTGTTCGTAGACACCGGAGAGCTTTTCAGTGCGGGTTTGCTTGGGGATGCCATAAAGAATATTCAGCGCGGCTTGTACCGCCCAACAGACAAACAATGTGGAGGTAACGTGATCTTTTGCCCACTCCAGAACCTGTTTGATCTGTGGCCAGTAGGCGACATCGTTAAATTCAACCAGACCGAGCGGCGCACCGGTCACGATCAATCCGTCGAAGTTTTCCCCCTGAATATCATCGAAGTTACAGTAGAAGTTGTTCAGATGCTCAGAAGGCGTGTTACGTGACTCACGGGCATCAATTCGCAGCAGCTGAATATCAACCTGCAGCGGGGAGTTCGACAGAAGACGCAGGAACTGGTTTTCTGTTTCGATCTTTTTTGGCATCAGATTGAGAATAAGCACCTTCAGCGGGCGAATTTCCTGACCTGTCGCACGCGAAGCCGTCATGACGAAAACGTTTTCTTCACGCAAGAAATTGACGGCTGGTAGCTCGTCCTGCACCCGAATCGGCATAACTTAATATCCTCACAGCATACGTATAAACGTTTAGACATCCAGACAGCTAACGATACCGAGAAATGGTTTGAATGTCGAGTCTGCAAGCAGAAGGTGAGAAAGTTTCAAGGAGGGGAAGAGGAAAAAACAAAAGCAAAAAACCCCGCACCTTACGGTACGGGGTTCTTCTAATTGATGCCTGGCAGTTCCCTACTCTCACATGGGGAGA
>NZ_JADCKW010000016.1:0-10641 GCF_014982155.1 Enterobacter cloacae complex sp. P16RS2
TATCATTTCGGTTATCTCTCAGCAAGCCCCAGAGTATCATGTGAGTAAAATAACAGATCGATCGAAGGTTTTCTGCGCAGGCGGGTTTGGCGGGAATTAATAACTCATTGAAATACAAGCAATGAACATTATTAGTAGAATTTATTATAATATGTGAGCATTTCAACTTTAGTTATAGGATTTACTGATAATGACGTAAAAAACGGAGCCATGGCTCCGTTCTTTCATACGAAATATCAGTGCAGCAAACCGGGGAAAATGCTTTTAATTCCCGTAACGATGAATTCAATCCCTAACGCCATCAACAGCAGGCCCATGATACGCGTAATGACGTTGATGCCCGTTTGACCCAGCAGGCGCACCAGCCAGGGCGCCATGCGGAATACGCCCCAACAGCAGAGCGCGAAAAGCGCAATGGCGACGGAAAAGCCAATCAGGTGCATCAGGCTATGGTAACGCGTGCCCCAGACAATGGTTGAACTGATGGCGCCAGGGCCAGCCATGAGCGGCAAGGCCAGCGGCACCACGCCAATACTTTCGCGGATGGCGGTTTCGGACTTCTCCTGCTTGTTTTGTTTATCCTCGCCCAGCTTACCGCTGATCATTGACATGGCGATGGTCACGACCAGGATCCCACCCGCTATGCGGAACGAGTCAATCGAAATCCCGAAGAGCTGGAGAATGGCGTCACCCAGGAAAAGAGAGGTGAGCAGGATGATAGCTACTGACAGGTTAGCGGTGAGGTTGGTCTTATTCCTGGCCGCCGCCGTCTGATAACTCGTCATACTAATGAAGACAGGAATGATCCCCACCGGGTTGACCAGGGCAAACAAACCAATAAAAAATTTAAAATACGTTGGAAAATCAAAGAGCGTTTGAATCACGTTTTGCTCCGCTTATACACATGCCCGGGACTGACAATTTGTCATGAGAAATCGCGCTGAAGATACCCTTTTTATTAGCATACTTCACTCGAAATCTGCGGCAAAACGTTACCATTTCAGGATGTTAAATATATGTATAATCAATGACAGCGCCACTTCCATTACTTACGTAATTATTTAACACTTGAAAAATCTCAACGAAATAACCCTGCTGAAAGGTATCAGCTTGGGGGAAAATTGACGCAGATCATGATTTCCGTACTCAGAAGTGAGTAATCTTGGTTACGCCCCCAGGGAGATCACCTGACAAAAAGGGATGATGCTAAGGTAAGGCTCTTTTAGTAAATTAGTGTGCTGACGCATAAAGTAACTCTTTGTTTTACTTTGTGTTACGCAAGTCGTATCGGCTCTGTCTATACTGTGTGACGTATCGAGCGCTGGTTTACTAAAAGAGTTTAAACATTATCAGGAGAGCATTATGGCTGTTACTAATATCGCTGAACTGAACGCCCTCGTCGAGCGCGTTAAAAAAGCCCAGCGTGAATATGCCAATTTCACCCAAGAACAGGTTGATAAAATCTTCCGCGCGGCCGCACTGGCTGCTGCAGATGCTCGAATCCCTCTCGCTAAAATGGCCGTCGCCGAATCCGGCATGGGTATCGTGGAAGATAAAGTGATTAAAAACCACTTTGCTTCCGAGTATATCTACAACGCCTATAAAGATGAGAAAACCTGTGGCGTGCTGTCCGAAGACGACACCTTCGGTACCATCACCATCGCTGAACCTATCGGCATCATCTGCGGTATTGTTCCGACCACTAACCCAACGTCTACTGCAATCTTCAAATCACTGATTAGCCTGAAGACCCGTAACGCAATCATCTTCTCTCCACACCCACGTGCGAAAGACGCGACTAACAAAGCTGCAGACATCGTCCTGCAGGCGGCGATCGCTGCTGGCGCACCAAAAGACCTGATCGGCTGGATCGACCAACCTTCCGTCGAGCTCTCCAATGCGCTGATGCATCACCCGGACATTAACCTGATTCTGGCGACCGGTGGTCCAGGCATGGTTAAAGCCGCATACAGCTCCGGTAAACCTGCTATCGGCGTGGGCGCGGGTAACACCCCTGTTGTTATCGATGAAACCGCTGATATCAAACGTGCCGTTGCGTCTGTGCTGATGTCTAAAACCTTCGATAACGGCGTGATCTGTGCATCTGAACAGTCTGTTGTGGTCGTGGATTCCGTATATGACGCGGTTCGCGAACGTTTCGCCAGCCACGGCGGCTACCTGCTGCAGGGCAAAGAGCTGAAAGCGGTTCAGGACATTATCCTGAAAAATGGCGCGCTGAACGCCGCTATCGTGGGTCAGCCAGCCTACAAAATTGCTGAACTCGCAGGCTTTACCGTTCCGGCAACAACCAAAATCCTGATCGGTGAAGTGAAAGTTGTTGATGAAAGCGAGCCGTTTGCTCACGAAAAACTGTCTCCAACGCTTGCCATGTACCGTGCGAAAGATTTCGAAGACGCGGTAGAGAAAGCCGAGAAACTGGTTGCCATGGGCGGTATCGGTCACACTTCTTGTCTGTACACCGACCAGGACAACCAGCCAGAACGCGTTGCCCACTTCGGTCAGATGATGAAAACTGCACGTATCCTGATTAACACCCCTGCTTCTCAGGGTGGTATCGGTGATCTGTACAACTTTAAACTCGCACCTTCCCTGACTCTGGGTTGTGGTTCCTGGGGTGGTAACTCCATCTCTGAAAACGTTGGTCCAAAACACCTGATCAACAAGAAAACCGTTGCTAAGCGAGCTGAAAACATGTTGTGGCACAAACTTCCGAAATCTATCTACTTCCGCCGTGGCTCACTGCCAATCGCGCTGGATGAAGTGATTACTGATGGCCACAAACGTGCGCTCATCGTGACTGACCGTTTCCTGTTCAACAACGGCTACGCTGACCAGATCACCTCTGTACTGAAAGCGGCTGGCGTTGAAACTGAAGTGTTCTTTGAAGTTGAAGCTGACCCTACCCTGAGCGTTGTGCGTAAAGGTGCTGAACTGGCTAACTCCTTCAAACCAGATGTGATTATCGCACTGGGCGGTGGTTCCCCAATGGACGCCGCGAAAATCATGTGGGTCATGTACGAGCATCCTGAAACCCACTTCGAAGAACTGGCGCTGCGCTTTATGGACATCCGTAAACGTATCTACAAGTTCCCGAAAATGGGCGTAAAAGCGAAAATGATCGCGGTAACCACCACTTCCGGTACCGGTTCAGAAGTTACGCCATTCGCAGTAGTAACGGACGATGCAACAGGTCAGAAATATCCACTGGCTGACTATGCACTGACCCCAGACATGGCTATTGTTGATGCGAACCTGGTCATGGATATGCCGAAATCACTGTGTGCGTTCGGTGGTCTGGATGCGGTAACTCACGCCCTGGAAGCTTACGTTTCTGTACTGGCATCTGAATTCTCTGACGGTCAGGCTCTGCAGGCTCTGAAACTGCTGAAAGAAAACCTGCCAGCGTCCTATAACGAAGGGTCTAAAAACCCGGTAGCACGTGAACGCGTTCATAGTGCAGCAACCATCGCCGGTATCGCGTTTGCGAACGCCTTCCTGGGTGTTTGCCACTCTATGGCGCACAAGCTGGGTTCACAGTTCCACATTCCTCACGGTCTGGCGAACGCCCTGTTGATCAGCAACGTTATCCGTTATAACGCTAACGACAACCCAACCAAGCAGACTGCTTTCAGCCAGTACGACCGTCCGCAAGCGCGTCGTCGTTACGCTGAAATCGCAGACCACCTTGGTCTGAGTGCACCGGGTGACCGCACTGCTGCGAAGATTGAGAAACTGCTGGCATGGCTGGAAAGCCTGAAAGCTGAGCTGGGTATTCCAAAATCTATCCGTGAAGCAGGCGTTCAGGAAGCTGACTTCCTCGCTCATGTAGATAAGCTGTCTGAAGATGCATTCGATGACCAGTGTACTGGTGCTAACCCGCGCTACCCACTGATCTCCGAGCTGAAACAGATTCTGCTGGATACCTTCTACGGTCGTGAGTTCAAAGAAGGTGACGTTGCCGCTGTGAAAACAGAAGTTCCTGTCATCAAAGCTGACAAGAAAGCGAAGAAAAGCGCTTAATTGAAAGCATAAGAAAAAACCCGCCTTTATGGCGGGTTTTTTTATGTCTGTAAAACAAGGCCGGCCTTATTTCCTGTTGTCGTGCTGAATCGCCGTCAGCGAGCCTACAGACAACGCTTCTTTATAATGCTTACGACAGACTGAAACGTAGCGTTCATTACCGCCTATAACCACCTGCTCGCCATCTGCATAAGGTTTTCCGGCCTGGTCGAGACGAAGCACCATGCTGGCTTTGCGACCGCAGAAGCAGATTGTTTTCAATTCGACAAGCTTATCCGACCAAGCGAGCAAGTACTGGCTACCGGCAAAGAGCTCACCGCGGAAATCCGTACGCAGGCCGTAACACAGCACGGGAATATCAAGCTCATCGACCACCTCTGAAAGAGCATGAACCTGTTCACGCGTCAGAAACTGGCTCTCATCTACCAGAACACAGTGAATGGGCTGCAAAGCATGTTCTGTACGAATGTCCTCAAACAGATCGGTTTTCGGGTTAAACAGTCTGGCAGGCGACGAGAGCCCTATTCTTGAGCTCACCTTCCCTGCGCCAAAGCGATCGTCAATTTCAGCCGTATAAACAACGGTACGCATCCCACGCTCCTGGTAATTGTACGAGGATTGCAGCAACGCGGTGGATTTCCCGGCATTCATTGCCGAATAGTAGAAATAAAGTTGTGCCATTGGCCGTAAAACCCTAATCAATGTGTAATATTCCCGATGATTCATTGTACCATAATTTGTCAGGTCATCAGCGATGCAGCACACAGAGGAAGCGTTTCAGCGCAGAGTTCACAACCTTCTTTTCATGAAAATAGCCCGTTAAAACATGAAGTAAACTCCTTCTGCCCGGCCAATATGTTATATGTTTAGCCAAACATAACACTGCTTTTTATAGTGGAATCCCCGTTCTTTAAAATTCACTATTTATTAACTATTACGGTCTTAACATCACGCAGGGGAACTAATACAAAAGGCTGATATTTTTCCGCCGCAACTATAATTCCTGCGGTAAATGTCACAAAAAAAAGATGCAATCGACCGGGTCCAGCCGGGTTAGCTGATAACAAACGAGACTGTTGGGTGATGAAATTTAAGTTAGCGTAATTAATAATAGCGGCATTATTTAGTATTTTTTGAATTCCTTACATTCCTGGCTATTGCACAACTGAATTTATGGCTCTATTATTAGGTCAACAAACCACCCCCCATTATAAGTTTGAGATTACTACAATGAGCGAAGCACTTAAAATTCTGAACAACATCCGTACTCTTCGTGCGCAGGCAAGAGAATGCACCCTCGAAACGCTTGAAGAAATGCTGGAAAAATTAGAAGTTGTAGTTAATGAACGTCGTGAAGAAGAAAGCGCAGCTGCTGCTGAAATCGAAGAACGTACTCGTAAACTGCAGCAATATCGTGAAATGCTGATTGCTGATGGTATCGATCCAAATGAATTGCTGAACAGCATGGCTGCAGCTAAAACCGGTACTAAAGCCAAGCGTGCTGCTCGTCCTGCTAAATATAGCTACGTTGACGAGAACGGCGAAACTAAAACCTGGACTGGCCAGGGCCGCACTCCTGCTGTTATCAAGAAAGCCATGGACGAACAAGGTAAACAGCTGGACGACTTCCTGATCAAGGATTAATCCAACCGTATTCAGAAAAATCCCGCGTAATGCGGGATTTTTTTTAACCTAAATTTGTCGCAAACATCCCCTTACACTCTGTCATAAAGCATTATTTGGCAATTTTAATAACTGTACTTAGAGACAGGTTTCAGAAGTGTTTAGGGCATAAAAAAACCGGTGGGCAGCGCCTCACCGGTTTCGGACATATGTAACCGTGGCTTATTTCTTAATACCTACGCTCTCTTTGAGCCAGGTTTTAAATTCTTCACCAAGAGTATTGTGGCGAATACCATATTCAACGAACGCCTGCATATAACCAAGCTTATTACCGCAGTCATGGCTCTTACCTTTCATATGGTAAGCCTCAACGGTCTCTTTCTCGATCAGCATATCAATCGCATCCGTCAGCTGAATCTCATCACCCGCTCCTGGAGGCGTTTTCGCCAGCAGAGGCCAGATTTCAGCGCTCAGGACATAGCGACCTACAACGGCCAGGTTTGAAGGCGCTACGTCGGCTTTAGGCTTCTCTACCACGCCAACCATTGGCACGCTTTCGCCCGGTTCAAGGTTAACGCCTTTGCAGTCAACCACACCGTATGCCGTCACGTCTTCAACAGGCTCAACCATGATCTGGCTGCTGCCGGTTTCGTCGAAACGTTTGATCATCTCAGCAAGGTTATCCTGAGAAAGATCGGATTCGTATTCGTCCAGAATTACGTCAGGCAGAATTACCGCTACAGGCTCATCACCTACAACAGGATGTGCGCACATAACAGCGTGGCCCAGACCTTTAGCCAGGCCCTGACGAACCTGCATAATGGTAACGTGTGGCGGGCAAATAGACTGAACTTCTTCTAACAGCTGACGCTTAACACGCTTTTCCAGCATGGCTTCAAGTTCAAAGCTTGTATCGAAATGGTTTTCGATAGAGTTTTTTGATGAATGCGTAACCAGCACAATTTCAGTGATGCCGGCTGCGATACATTCATTAACGACATACTGGATTAATGGCTTATCAACCAGAGGCAGCATCTCTTTAGGAATTGCCTTAGTTGCTGGTAACATCCTGGTCCCCAATCCCGCTACCGGGATGACGGCCTTTCTGACTTTCGAATTTAGGGCAGCCATTCAAATTCTCCTGAGCTGTTCAAGTTTTGAACTTTTATGCAATAAATAACGCGTTGAGTATATCAGCCTCGCCCCGCAGTTCGGGTCTGAAAAGAACGCGTTGCCGATCAATTAGGATAAATACGCATGAAACTGGGCAGCGATAGTAGCACTCCCCGTAAATCACAGGTAAAGCAATCTTAAAATTAAGATCCAATTGCTTATTCCGTGGACAACATTAAGCGTAGCCGTCCCCCGGCGCCCCAAATTTGGCACTGCCAGGAGGAACAGCGGTGGCTAATTTGATTAAGATACGCCGTACCCAATGTCCCAAGCGGCACACCGTTACTCACCTCAATATGATGTTCACCGGTATTCAGTGAAGCGTTGAGACCCGCTGAGACGAGGATCAGATTCTTTAAACCGCTGTGGTAATAGCCGACCAGCAGCGGGAACTGTCCGGGCAAATTAGCCTGACGAAAAAGCTGGTTTACCTGTTTGAGCAAACTGCCTAACTCCGGCAGCCGTTGTCCCTGATGCGATAACTGTTCCTGCAGCAAACCATTAAATAGCGCGCGAAGAAGCAACGCGGCTAATACGCCATTATCCCCCGCACGGGTGACATCCAGAGAATAAAACGCAAGGTCGGAATCAGATAATGGTGCGATATCCAGCACCAGTCCCGGCTGATCAGCCGCCACCAGCTGGCGATAATTTACGCGGCAGTGTGAAATAGTTTGCTGTACGGGCGGCTGAAGTTCTTGCAACAGTTTCGCCGCAGCAGGAGGATCACTCACCAGGGCATCCCAGTCCTGGAAAAGACGCTCCTCTTCCTCTACTCGGGAATTAAACATATTCGGATAAAGGCACGCTAAGACCGTTTCTCGCAGTCGGTTCAGATCCTTGACCGGCTTAAGCAGAATATCCTGGACGCCAAGACGCAATGCTTTGGCGATATCCGCCATATTCTCTGTGGCAGAGATCACCAGAATCGGCGTCTGGTTGCCTTCGTTACGCAGATGTTCAACCAGCTTCAGCCCATTCATGCGCGGCATCTCAATGTCGCAAATCATCAAATCGGGCGTAATGCTGATCATTTTTTCCAGGGCGTCGATACCATCTTCAGCGAGTGAAGTGATTGCTCCCAGCGAGGATAACCACGAATCCAGTAGCGATCGGAAAACGGGCTCGTCTTCTACAATCAAAATGTGTTTTCCGGCCAATGGCTGCGTCATGGTTCCTCCCCTGGCTGACAGTAACTAAATAGTGGCATGCGATCGGCACTATCGCCTGTCAGATTTTGCTGAAGTAGTCAAAAAAAGGTGCTTAACGTGCTGTTTGCACAAAAGGCAACAATTCGTCCATTTTCTTTTCGACGGCTAACGAGCCCGCTGCGATGGCGGCCTCAGCCCGATGGAAATCAAGAGTAGAGATTTGCGGACAGTAAGGCTGAATAAGAATATCTGGCGGATCGCCTGCCATACGATTGCGCTTAAGGCGGTTCTCCAGAACCTGGATTGACGTGGTCATGATTTCTATCGCCGTCGGCGCGGCAACCGAGCGTCGCGCGGCCATGCGCCCGATTCTACCGCGCAGGCGCTCATGCCAGGCCAGTTTCTCGCCCTCGGCATCTTCGCTCTGTAGATTGACCGGCATGAGGTCCTGTTGCATCAGGTGGGCGTCGTGCTGCAGGTCGACGGCAATCACGATATCCGCCCCCATTGCACGGGTCAGAGAGATGGGAACCGGGTTCACGACGCCACCGTCGACAAGCCAGTAACCGTTGTGTGGAACAGGCGCCATGAGCCCCGGCATGCTGCAGGAGGCGCGCACGGCAAGATGGATATCCCCTTCGGTTAGCCACAGTTCGCGTCCCGTGCTGAGGTTCGTCGCGACGGCGCCGAAGGGCATCTGACAATCAGTAAAGTCTTCGAGAGGCATAACCTGGCGGAACTGGTTAAAGACGCGTTCGCCGCGCAACAGCCCACCCCGCTGCCACGAAAGGTCCATCAGACGCAGGACGTCCCAGTAACTGAAGGAACGCACCCAGGTCTCGAGTTCCGGAAGCTTCCCGCACGCGTAAGCGGAGCCGACAAGCGATCCTATTGAACAACCTGCGACAATATCTACGTTAATGCCCATCTTGGTTAAGGCATTAATCACGCCGATGTGTGACCATCCCCGGGCTGCACCTGAGCCCAGCGCCAGTCCAATTTTAACCTTTCTCATTAGCCCTGTTTTACTTCCCCTGGATTCCTGACATAGCGTCAACGCAACAGCTCAGTTAACATAGTGCTACCCGAAGCGTTTTACGCCTTTATTATTTGTTCCAGGAAGAGAATCGTGTCTCAACTCTGCCCTTGTGGTAGCGCTCTGGAGTATAGCCTATGTTGCCAGCGATATCTGTCTGGCGATCAGGTTGCACCAGACCCGTCACACCTCATGCGTTCACGTTACACTGCTTTTGTGATCAAAGACGCAGACTACCTGATTAAAACCTGGCATCCCTCCTGCCAGGCTGCTGAATTCAGACAGGACATCGAAGCCGGCTTCGCGAACACGCAGTGGCTCGGCCTTACCGTCTATGAATCCTCAACGGGCAGCCATGTTGATGAAGGTTACGTCAGCTTTGTTGCTCGTTTTACCGAGAATAATAAACCTGGTGCCATTATCGAGCGTTCCCGGTTCTTAAAGGAAAGCGGGCAGTGGTATTATATTGACGGAACGCGCCCGCAATTTGGTCGTAACGATCCCTGCCCGTGTGGTTCAGGTAAAAAATTTAAAAAGTGTTGCGGGCAGTAATGCCTGATAACCCAGACTTCGCAAATACAAACAGGATTTCCCGGCGATGCAATCATTACAACGTAAAGTTCTGCGCACTATCTGTCCCGATCAAAAAGGACTGATCGCACGAATTACCAACATTTGCTACAAACATGAACTGAATATCGTGCAGAACAACGAGTTCGTTGACCACCGTACCGGCCGCTTCTTTATGCGTACCGAACTCGAAGGTATTTTCAACGATACTACCCTGCTTGCCGATCTCGACAGCGCGCTTCCGGAAGGTTCCGTGCGCGAACTGACCCCAGCCGGTCGACGCCGCATCGTGATCCTGGTGACTAAAGAAGCACACTGTCTGGGCGACCTGCTGATGAAAGCAAACTACGGTGGTCTGGACGTGGAAATAGCTGCCGTTATTGGCAACCATGAGACGCTGCGCACGCTGGTCGAGCGTTTTGATATTCCGTTCGAGCTGGTGAGCCACGAAGGCCATACTCGTGAAGAACACGACGATCTGATGGCCCAGGCCATTGAAGCGCATAACCCGGACTACGTGGTGCTGGCGAAATACATGCGCGTGTTAACGCCATCCTTCGTGGCGCGTTTCCCGAACAAGATCATCAACATTCACCACTCGTTCCTGCCGGCCTTTATTGGTGCGCGTCCCTACCACCAGGCCTACGAGCGCGGCGTGAAGATCATCGGTGCAACCGCGCACTACGTGAATGACAACCTGGACGAAGGTCCAATCATCATGCAGGACGTGATTCACGTGGATCACACCTACACGGCCGAGGACATGATGCGTGCAGGGCGTGACGTTGAGAAGAACGTGCTGAGCCGTGCGCTGTATCAGGTACTGGCGCAGCGTGTCTTTGTCTACGGCAACAGAACCATCATTCTTTAATCTTTCGGAAAATGAATTGATTAGCTTTGCGCCTTTACGGATAAAAAGCAGGCAAACAGCTTCATTTCCCTAAAGGAATGCTTTACAGGGGCGCCTCATTTGATATGATGCGCCCCGCTTCCACCAGGAAGCAGGCCAGTAAAAAGTATTACCCCGTGGTGGGGTTCCCGAGCGGC
>NZ_JADCKW010000016.1:10739-57460 GCF_014982155.1 Enterobacter cloacae complex sp. P16RS2
ATCCTTCCCCCACCACCATCACTTTCAAATGACTCTGAATCTCCTTTTTGCACCAGGCATCATGCATTTCCGTAACGGGGAAGGATGAGAAGCTTCGACTAAGGTTCGATTCGAGCGTAGCGAGAAAGCGTTGCCGCAGGCAACGACCCGAAGGGCGAGGCGCAACGCGCCGAGTAATCCTTCCCCAACATAAAAACCGAATCCGTCGTTGTAGGCCGGGTAAGGCGCAGCCGCCACCCGGCGACAGAAACCTACATCGGCGGCAAACGACGCTTCACCGGCGAACTTTTCACAATCGACGTATTACACTGTGCATGCTCTGCCAGGCCGTCCAGCAACGTATCCAGTTGCTCTATCGATCGCACCACCAGCCTAATCACAAAGCAATCTTCCCCGGTGACTTTGTCGCTCTCAATACATTCCGGCATCGCCTGAATGTATTTATCCACCTTATGCAACAACCCCGGCAAAGGCCGCACGCGCACCAGCGCCTGCAGCGTATACCCCAGCGCCGCCAGATTCACCCGTGCGCCATACCCCTGAATCACACCCCGCTCTTCCAGCCTCTTCAGGCGTTCTGCCGTGCTGGGGGAAGTCAGATCAATGCGTCCGCTGAGCACCTTCAAAGACATGCGCGCATCTTCGACCAGACAGGCTAAAATTTGTCGATCGATATCATCGAGAAGGTATTCCATCCTTTTCACCTAATTTTAAAAAGCCACCACTGCATTTCACCTTATCTCATCCCTGTAAAACCCGACAGTGATTTTCGACAATAGCGTCATACAATCAGGAGGTGGATGATGCGTGATTTCCATAAAGGCGTCTGGCAAATGAGCCTGGCGATGTTAATTTCCGGCTCTATCGGTGCGTTTGTTTTACTCAGCGGTCTGCCGGTGACGGAGGTGGTGTTCTGGCGCTGTCTTATCGGGGCAATGGCGCTTTTTATTTTTATCCGGGTAAGTCAAAAGCCCTTCAGTCCCCTCACCCGCACCACGCTGCTGCTGGCCATTCTCGGTGGCGTAGCGCTCGTGGTGAACTGGCTGCTGCTCTTCGCAGCCTATGAGCGGATCTCCATTGGTCTTTCGACGGTGGTCTATAACACCCAGCCGTTTATGCTGGTCCTGATGGGAATGTTTTTAGGTGAACGCGTTAGCCTGGTGAAATGGGGCTGGCTGTTCCTCGCCTTCGGCGGCGTGGTGATCTTGCTCTCCAGCGAGCTGACCGGCGCGCACGGCAGTGAATGGCTCGCCGGAATCGGCCTGGCGATGGCCGCGGCTTTCTTCTATGCGGTCACGGCCATTATTGCCCGCAAGCTCAGATCCGTTGCGCCGCAGCATATTGCCTTTATCCAGGTGCTGACGGGCGTCGTGATGCTTTTGCCGTTTGCCAGCATGCCGTCATTTTCAGGTGATTTTCCCTGGCCTATCCTGCTGACGCTGGGCATCGTCCATACCGGCATTATGTACCAGCTGCTCTACAGCGCAATTCAGAAGTTGCCTACGCCCATTACCGGCTCCCTGTCGTTTATCTATCCGGTGGTGGCGATCGTTGTCGATAATCTGGTGTTCGGACACTCGCTGAACCTGACGCAGCTCGCGGGCGGCGCGCTGATCCTGTTTGCTGCAGCGGGCAACAACCTGGGCTGGGGCGAAAAAAAACCCCGCGAGTGCGGGGTTGGTATCAAAACGGCGAATTAGCGACGGGCGCGCACAATCTGGTATTTGCGCGTCAGGTACTCCACCGGCGCGCTCCAGATATGCACCAGACGAGAGAACGGGAACAGCACAAACAGCGTCATCCCCAGCACCAGGTGAACGCGGAAGATAAAGGCCACGCCGTCCAGGTGCGCGGAGGCTCCGCCGTGGAAGGTCACTACGGACTGCGCCCAGCCGACCAGCTTCATCATTTCGCTGCCGTCCATGTGCTGCGCCGAGAACGGAATGGTTAGCAGGCCCAGCGCGCACTGCACCATCAGCAGGGAGAGGATCAGGATGTCCGCTGCAGTCGTGGTCGCACGCACGCGCGGGCTGAACAGGCGACGTTTCAGCAGCAACAGGCCACCGACGAGAGTCATCACCCCGCAGGCACCGCCCGCGATCATCGCCATCTTCTGCTTCACCTCGATCGGCAGCCACGCTTCATACATCCAGTGCGGCGTCAGCATTCCCAGGAAGTGACCGGCAAAAATCCCCAGAATACCGATGTGGAACAGGTTAGAGCCCACATGCATTCCCTTACGATCCAGCATCTGGCTGGAGGCCGCACGCCAGGTGTACTGGCCGTAGTCGTAACGCAGCCAGCTTCCCACCAGGAACACGGTGCCCGCGATATACGGGTAAATGTCAAAGAAGAACATATTCAGGAAGTGCATTAGTGCCGTCCTCCGTTAGAGATATTCAAATATTGCGGGGCAACCGCGCCGGCAAAACGACGCTGGTGAGCGGAGATTTCAGACTCGCCGCAGTTCTGGTCAGCAAAGAATTTAACCTGCTCTTCTTCCCAGACCGCATCCAGCGCTTGTGGCGTATCATCGCGGGCTTCATCCGCAATTTTCTCCGCCACTTTTTCACTGTCGACCGAGGCGTTGGCCAGCTTCACCAGCAGATCGAACAGCACCGCATAGCGGCTCTCCCGCTGCTGAAGACGCGCCCCGAGCAGCGCCAGGATCGGCGCGATATCCTGCAGACCGCCCAGCGCCTCTTCTTTCGGCAGCTGCGCCAGGTACTCCAGATACAGCGGTAGATGATCCGGCAGCTCGCGGCTGTCGAGCTGCAGGCCGTGCTGTTCGTACTGGGCCATCAGGTCCACCATCGCCTGACCGCGGTCACGGGATTCACCGTGAACGTGTTCAAACAGCAGCAGCGAGGTCGCACGACCCCGGTCAAACAGCTGGCTGTAGTCCGACTGGGCATCCAGAAGGTCGCGCGCCAGCAGATCGCGGAGGAAAACACCAAGCCGCTGGGCATCGTCTTTATCCAGGTTTTCAGATGACGCGAGTGCATCAAAGAGTTCCTGCTGATGCTGCGCAAGCGCAGCATCCGGGTACTCGAGCAGACGCGAAACAATGACGAGTTCAATCATTGGTGCGGCTCCGTTTTGCTGGTCACATCCATAGCATCGATGCGGCGGCTGTTGAACAGGTTGAATTTGCTGTCTGACCCGTGGCAGCCGTCGCCAAAGGTAAAGCCACAGCCATTTTTTTCCGGGAAGGCTTCGCGGGCCAGCTCGCGGTGGCTGCTCGGCACCACGAAACGGTCTTCGTAGTTAGCGATCGCCAGATAGCGGTACATCTCCTGCGCCTGCGCTTCGGTCAGACCGACCTCTTCCAGCGCGCGGGTATCGGTTACGCCATCCACGGTTTCGGCACGCTTGAAGTGGCGCATCGCCAGCATACGCTTCAGCGCCAGCAGTACCGGCTGGGTATCACCTGCGGTCAGCAGGTTTGCCAGATACTGAACCGGGATACGCAGGCTCTCCACGTCCGGCAGGATACCGTTGCTGCCCAGCTCACCCGCGTCAGCCGCGGACTGAATCGGCGACAGCGGCGGCACGTACCAGACCATCGGCAGCGTGCGGTATTCCGGGTGCAGCGGCAGCGCCAGCTTCCAGTCCATCGCCATTTTGTACACCGGCGACTGCTGCGCGGCGTCAATCACGCTCTGCGGAATGCCGTCCTTCAGCGCCTGCTCAATCACCTTCGGATCGTTCGGATCGAGGAACACGTCCAGCTGACGCTGATACAGATCTTTCTCGTTCTCGGTGCTGGCGGCGTTTTCAATCGCGTCCGCGTCGTACAGCAGCACGCCGAGGTAGCGAATACGGCCTACGCAGCTTTCGGAACAGACGGTTGGCATCCCGGCTTCAATACGCGGGTAGCAGAAGATGCACTTCTCGGATTTGCCGCTCTTCCAGTTGAAGTAGATCTTTTTGTACGGGCAGCCGGTGATGCACATACGCCAGCCGCGGCACTTGTCCTGGTCAATCAGCACGATGCCGTCTTCTTCACGCTTGTAGATGGCGCCGCTCGGGCAGGTCGCCACGCACGCCGGGTTAAGGCAGTGCTCGCACAGGCGCGGCAGATACATCATGAAGGTATTTTCGAACTGGCCGTACATCGCCTTCTGCATGTTCTCGAAGTTCTGGTCTTTGGCGCGTTTCTCGAACTCGCCGCCCAGAATCTCTTCCCAGTTTGGACCGCTGGTAATTTTGTCCATGCGCTGACCGGTGATCAGCGAGCGAGGACGGGCGATCGGCTGGTGCTTGCTTTCCGGCGCGTTGTGCAGGTTCTGGTAGTCGTAGTCAAACGGCTCGTAGTAATCGTCGATGCCCGGCAGGTGCGGGTTAGCGAAGATTTTTCCCAGAAGCCAAGCGCGGTTACCCATGCGCGGCTGCAGCTTGCCGTTGATTTTGCGGATCCAGCCGCCCTTCCACTTCTCCTGGTTTTCCCAGTCGGTCGGGAAGCCGGTGCCCGGCTTGCTTTCCACGTTGTTGAACCAGGCGTACTCCATACCTTCGCGGCTGGTCCAGACGTTTTTACAGGTGACCGAGCAGGTATGACAGCCGATACATTTATCCAGATTCAGCACCATGCCGACTTGTGAACGAATTTTCATTTTACGCTCTCCTGTACCTGGTCATTACCTTCGCCATCTAACCAGTTAATATTCTTCATCTTACGTACCACCACGAACTCATCGCGGTTCGATCCTACGGTGCCGTAGTAGTTAAAGCCGTAGGCCAGCTGCGCATAGCCACCGATCATGTGGGTCGGCTTCGGCGTAATGCGGGTCACGGAGTTGTGGATCCCGCCGCGCTGCTCGGTGATCTCTGACCCCGGCAGGTTAACGATACGTTCCTGAGCGTGGTACATCATGGTCATCCCGGCCGGTACGCGCTGGCTCACCACCGCACGCGCCGTCAGGGCACCGTTGCTGTTGAACACTTCGATCCAGTCGTTATCTTCAATACCCAGATCTTTGGCATCCGTTTCGCTCATCCAGACAATCGGACCGCCGCGCGACAGCGTCAGCATCAGCAGGTTGTCGCTGTAGGTGGAGTGGATACCCCACTTCTGGTGCGGCGTCAGGAAGTTCAGCGCCTTCTCTGGGTTACCGTTCGATTTCGCGCCCATAACTGCGGTTACGGAGCGAGTGTCGATTGGCGGACGGTAGACCAGCAGGCTTTCACCGAAGTCGCGCATCCACTGGTGATCCTGATACAGCGACTGACGGCCGGACAGGGTGCGCCATGGGATCAGCTCGTGAACGTTGGTGTAGCCCGCGTTATAGGACACATGCTCATCTTCCAGGCCGGACCAGGTCGGGCTGGAGATAATCTTGCGCGGCTGGGCCTGAATATCGCGGAAGCGGATTTTCTCTTCCTCTTTATTCTTCGCCAGGTGCGTGTGATCGCGTCCGGTAAACTCGCTCAGTGCCGCCCAGGCTTTCACCGCGACGTGGCCGTTGGTTTCCGGGGCCAGGGTCAGGATCATTTCTGCCGCATCAATCGCCGTGTTCAGCATAGGCTGGCCTTTCGCCGGGCCGTCCGCTTTGGTGTAGTTGAGCTTGCGCAGCAGATCCATTTCGCTCTGGGTGTTCCAGGCGATCCCCTTCCCACCGTTACCGATTTTCTCCATCAGCGGGCCGATAGAGGTAAAGCGCTCGTAGGTTGCCGGGTAGTCGCGTTCAACCGGAATAATGTGCGGCGCGGTTACGCCCGGGATCAGGTCGCATTCCCCTTTTTTCCAGTCCTTCACTTCCAGCGGCTGCGCCAGCTCGGCGGCGGAGTCGTGCTGGATTGGCAGCGTCACCACGTCTGTCTCTTTGCCGAGGTGCCCTACGCAGACTTCGGAGAATTTCTTCGCGATGTCTTTGTAGATATCCCAGTCGCTTTTTGATTCCCACGCCGGGTCAACGGCCGCAGACAGCGGATGAATAAACGGATGCATATCCGAGGTATTCATGTCGTCTTTTTCGTACCAGGTCGCGGTTGGCAGCACGATGTCGGAGTACAGGCAGGTGCTGGACAGACGGAAGTCGAGCGTCACCACCAGATCCAGCTTGCCGTCGAGACCGTTGTCTTTCCACTCCACCTCTTCCGGCTTCACGCCGCCCTGCTTGCCAAGATCTTTCCCCTGGATGCCGTTTTCGGTACCGAGCAGGTATTTCAGCATGTACTCGTGGCCTTTACCGGACGAACCAAGCAGGTTGGAGCGCCAGATGAACAGGTTGCGCGGATGGTTTTTACCGTTCTCCGGCTGTTCAGCCGCGAAGCGGATCGAGCCATCCTTCAGGGATTTCACGGTGTAATCCACCGGTGACATGCCCGCCTGCTTCGCCGCTTCCGCAATGCGCAGCGGGTTAGTGCCCAGCTGTGGCGCCGACGGCAGCCAGCCCATGCGTTCAGCACGCACGTTGAAGTCAATCAGGTGGCCGCTGTATCGGGATTTATCCGCCATCGGCGACAGCAGCTCCTGCGCGGTGACCGTTTCGTAGCGCCACTGGCTGGAGTGGTTATAGAAGTAGGAGGTGCTGTTCATATGGCGTGCCGGACGCTGCCAGTCGAGGGCAAATGCCAGCGGCTGCCAGCCGGTCTGCGGACGCAGTTTTTCCTGGCCGACGTAGTGTGCCCAGCCGCCGCCGCTCTGACCGACGCAGCCGCAGAAGATCAGCATGTTGATCAGACCGCGATAGTTCATATCGAGGTGATACCAGTGGTTCAGACCCGCGCCGACGATGATCATCGAACGACCGTGCGTCTTGTCCGCGTTTTCTGCAAACTCACGTGCGATACGGGTAATGTGCGCGCGAGGCACGCCGGTAATCTGTTCCGCCCAGGCCGGAGTGTAGGCCTTCACGTCGTCATAGCCGGTTGCGCAGTTTTCATCGCCCAGACCGCGCTCCAGACCGTAGTTCGCCATGGTCAGGTCATAAACGGTGGTGACCAGTGCGGTAGAGCCGTCGGCCAGCTGCAGGCGCTTAACCGGCAGTTTATGCATCAGGACGTTTTTCAGTTCAACCTTGTTGAAGTGCTCTGAACCTTCACCGCCGAAGTACGGGAACCCGACCTCGGCGATCTCGTCCTGGCTACCCAGCATGCTCAGGCGCAGCTCCGTCTCTTCGCCGGTGGTGCCGTTGCGTTGCTCAAGGTTCCACTTGCCCTTCTCGCCCCAGCGGAAGCCGATAGAGCCGTTTGGCGCCACCAGCTCGCCGTTGCTGTTGTACGCAACAGTTTTCCACTCAGGGTTGTTTTCCTGGCCCAGCGAATCCACCAGATCGGCTGCGCGCAGCGTGCGGCCCGCGGCATAGTAGCCCTCACGCTCTTCCAGCATCACCAGCATCGGCATGTCGGTGTAGCGGCGAACGTAGTCGGTGAAGTACTGGCTTGGCTTATCAAGATGGAATTCACGCAGCATGACGTGGCCCATCGCCATCGCCATCGCGGCGTCGGTACCTTGTTTTGGCGCCAGCCAAAGGTCGCAAAGCTTGGCGATTTCCGCGTAGTCAGGGGTGACCGCCACAGTTTTGGTGCCTTTGTAACGGACTTCGGTGAAGAAATGCGCGTCCGGCGTGCGGGTCTGAGGAACGTTTGAGCCCCAGGCGATGATATAGCTTGAGTTGTACCAGTCCGCAGATTCCGGCACGTCGGTCTGCTCGCCCCAGGTCTGCGGAGAAGCAGGCGGAAGGTCGCAGTACCAGTCGTAGAAGCTCAGGCAGGTACCGCCGATCAGCGAAAGATAGCGCGCGCCGGAGGCATAAGAAACCATCGACATCGCCGGAATTGGCGAGAAGCCCGCCACGCGGTCAGGACCGTAGGTTTTAACGGTGTAGACGTTGGAGGCGGCAATCAGCTCGTTCACTTCTTTCCATGAGGAACGCACAAAGCCGCCGCGACCGCGAGCCTGCTTGAAGCTTTTTGCTTTGTCAGCGTCTTCTATGATGGACGCCCAGGCATCCACCGGATCGCTGTGCTGCACTTTCGCTTCACGCCACATTTTCATCAGGCGCTTGCGCATCAGCGGGTATTTCAAACGGTTAGCGCTGTAGAGATACCAGGAGTAGCTGGCACCGCGCGGGCAGCCGCGCGGTTCATGGTTTGGCATATCCGGGCGGGTGCGCGGATAGTCGGTCTGCTGCATTTCCCAGGTCACCAGACCGTTTTTTACGAAAATCTTCCAGCTGCATGAACCGGTACAGTTCACGCCGTGGGTCGAACGGACGACTTTGTCATGCTGCCAGCGCTGACGGTAACCGTCTTCCCAGTCCCGGTTGGTATCCAGAACCTGGCCGTGCCCATCGGCAAAAGTTTCGCCCTTCTGTTTGAAGTAGCGAAACCGGTCCAAAAATTTGCTCATCGGGTATCTCCTGTGTGGAGCCTGTGGCTCTCTAAATCGACATTGCTGATTTGCAGCGAAGGTAACGCCCTGAAAGAGGGGGAGAATTGATAACGATCAAGACGAGGAGGGACTTTTCGTGGAGGGGTTATACAAAATACCACCAAAGCGGTATCTTCAAAAAATTTATATCAATATGAAATATATAGTTATTTTTAATTTATCGTACAAAAAACCAGTCAACATTTAACCTCTCAGGTATTAAGGGGTAGACCCACCTGCAAAGCGATGGCGATCACAGTGCCGCCGCAGGCGTCTGCCGTAAAAGCCGTAAGTATGTTGTAACTATTATGCTGAAAAAAAACGCGGCCCGAAGGCCGCGTAAACGGATAATCACACTTACTTATTTTTCTTGGTATTACGGCCATATACCAGCCACGTAATCACAACGCAGGCGATATAGAAGACGAGGAAGACTTTCATGGCGCCGGCCGGAGAGCCGGTCAGGTCCAGAGAGATACCGAACGCTTTCGGGATAAAGAAGCCGCCAATCGCACCGATGGCAGAGATAAAGCCCAGCGCCGCGGCCGTATCCGTTGCCGCCTCGCGCATGGCCTGCTCTTCGCTTCCGCCCTGCGCCTTCACGCGATCCATCGTCAGCTTACGGAAGATCACGGAGATCATCTGGAAGGTAGACGCGCTCCCCAGCCCGGCCGTCAGGAACAACACCATAAATACGCCGAAGAAGGCGATGAAGTTACCGCCCTGCCCGTCGTCGGGCAGCGTCAGGAACAGCAGCGCGCAGAAGACCGCCATCACGACGAAGTTAACCAGCGTCACGCGGGTACCGCCGAGACGGTCAGAGACCATGCCGCCCAGCGAACGCGCCAGGGCACCGATAAACGGTCCGAAGAAGGCAAAGTGCAGGATCTGAATCTCCGGGAACTGCGTTTTCGACAGCATCGCGAAGCCCGCAGAGAAGCCGATAAACGAACCGAAGGTAGCCAGATACAGCAGCGCCATCACCCAGAGGTGTCCACGCTTCAGCACCGGCAGCTGTTCGCTCAGCGATGCCTTCGACGCTGACAGATCGTTCATAAAGAACCAGGCTGCGAGGGTGAAGACCACCAGGAAAGGTACCCAGATCCAGGCGGCGTTCTGCAGATAGAGGGAAGAACCATCCGCCTGCTCAACGCCACCGCCGCCAAAGGCTGCAAAAATGGAGACCGAGATCGCCAGCGGGGCAATCAGCTGCATCACGCTCACGCCCATATTTCCCAGACCGCCGTTAATGCCCAGCGCGCCGCCCTGCTTCGCTTTCGGGAAGAAGAAGCTGATGTTCGCCATGCTAGAGGCGAAGTTCGCACCCGCAAAACCGCACAGCAGGGAAATAATCACGAACACGCTGAACGGCGTAGAGGTATCCTGCACCGCGAAGCCGAGCCAGACGCAGGGGACGATCATGATGCCCGTGCTGAACGCCGTCCAGCGACGACCGCCAAACACCGGCACCATAAACGCGTAAGGCACACGCAGCAGCGCGCCGGACAGCGACGGCAGCGCGGTCAGCATGAACAGCTGATCGGTCGTAAACGTAAAACCCACTTTCGGCAGATTTACCGCCACCGCGCTAAACAACATCCATACGCAAAACGCTAATAACAAACACGGCACGGAAATCCACAGATTCCGGCTGGCTACACGATGGCCGCGCTGTTGCCAGAACGCCGGATCCTCTGGACGCCAGTCAGTAATAACGGCACCATTTTCCCTTTCGGGAGCGGATGAGTGACTCATAGACACCTCTGATTCTCGAATGATGCTGCAAACATTAGGGTTTTAGGGCGGCGGTAAGTTGATATAAATCAAAGGAAAAGTGGGAGGATTTGCGGCGCAAAAAAAGGTCTTATCCTTAGTGAGTAGGCAAATTCGGTAAAAAAGACGTGGTTTTTCACGGCACTGAAGGTTCCTGGCTACCTCCACCTCCTTCCCCCTACTCCGTTGGCAATTTAGGGGTAATCCTTTATTGGTATGGGTATACTCCAGGGTATGCACCAGAATAGCGCCATTCCTGCAAGCAGGCCACGTCAGGAGCACGCCACCTCTATGTTAAAAAGATGTTTATCTCCGCTGACGCTCGTGAATCAGCTAGCCCTTATCGTTTTGCTGTCCACCGCCATCGGCGTGACCGGCATGGCGATCTCCGGCTGGCTGGTACAGGGCGTACAGGGTAATGCGCATGCCATCAACGAGGCAGGATCGCTACGCATGCAGAGTTATCGCCTGCTGGCGTCGGTTCCCCTGACGCAGGACGATCGGCCCCTGATTGATGAGATGGAGCGCACGGTCTTCAGCCCCGAGCTGGAAAACGCCGCCATCCGCGCCGGTCAGCAATCCCAGCTTAACGCCCTTCAGGGCTACTGGCACACCCAACTGCAGCCCGGGCTGAAACAGGCGCGAAGCACAGAAACCGTTGCGCAAGACGTCGCGGGGTTCGTCTCACGTATTGATGCGCTGGTCTCCGCTTTTGACCAGACAACCGAATTACGCATCGACCGGGTGGTGATGGTGCACCGCGCAATGGCGCTGTTTATGGGGCTGCTGCTGATCTTCACCATCGTCTGGCTGCGCGCGCGGCTGCTGAACCCGTGGAAACAGCTGCTTGCAATGGCCCGCGCGGTGACCGCACGCGATTTTACCCAGCGCACGCACATCAGCGGGCGCAACGAGATGGCCATGCTCGGCCAGGCGCTCAACACCATGTCGGCAGAGCTCTCCGAGAGCTACGCGGTGCTGGAACAGCGCGTTCAGGAAAAAACGGCCGGACTGGAGCAGAAAAACGAGATCCTCTCCTTCCTGTGGCAGGCCAACCGCCGTCTGCACATGCAGGTGCCGCTATGCGAACGCCTCTCGCCGGTGCTGAACGGCCTGCAAAATCTGACCCTGCTTCACGACCTTGAGCTGCGCGTCTACGACGTGGAAGATGAAGATAATCATCAGGAATTTACCTGTCAGTCGGATATGTCCTGCGATGACAAAGGCTGCCATCTTTGCCCTCGCGGCCTGCCGCCGCTGACGTCCGGCGGCACCACCCTGAAGTGGCGCCTGACCGACAGCCACACCCAGTACGGTATTCTGCTGGCAACGCTGCCAGCCGGGCGTCACCTGAGCCACGACCAGCAGCAGCTGGTTGATACGCTGGTCGAACAGCTCACGGCCACGCTGGCGCTCGACAGGCATCAGGAAAAGCAGCAGCAGCTGATCGTCATGGAAGAGCGCGCGACCATCGCCCGCGAGCTTCACGACTCGATTGCCCAGTCGCTCTCCTGTATGAAAATGCAGGTGAGCTGCCTGCAGATGCAGGATGCGGAGATGCCCGAAAGCAACAAGCAGCTGCTCAGCCAGATCCGCAACGAGCTGAACACTTCCTGGATACAGCTTCGCGAGCTGCTGACCACCTTCCGTCTGCAGCTGACCGAGCCGGGCCTGCGTCCGGCGCTGGAGGCCAGCTGTCACGAATTTAGCGCCCGGCTGGGGTTCCCGGTGAAGCTGGACTACCAGCTGCCGCCGCGGTTTGTCCCCTCCCATCAGGCCATACATGTACTGCAGATCGCCCGTGAAGCGCTGAGCAACGTGCTCAAGCATTCCGGCGCGACGGCGGTAACGGTCACCGTCAGCCAGCACAACAATCAGGTGAAGCTCACGGTTCACGACAACGGCCGCGGCGTGCCGGAAAATGCCGAACGCACTAACCACTATGGTTTAATTATTATGCGAGACCGCGCCCAAAGCCTGCGCGGTGATTGCCAGGTTCGCCGGAGAGAGACGGGTGGCACGGAAGTTGTAGTCACCTTTATTCCCGAGAAACCGCTTACGACTGCTCAAGGAGAAACCCATGACTAATCAGGAACCGGCATCCATCCTGCTGATCGACGACCATCCGATGCTGCGTACTGGCGTGAAACAGCTGGTCAGCATGGCGCCCGATATCACGGTGGTTGGCGAAGCCAGCAACGGTGAACAGGGCATTGAGCTTGCCGAATCCCTCGATCCCGATCTGATCCTGCTCGATCTGAATATGCCGGGCATGAACGGTCTGGAGACCCTCGACAAGCTGCGGGAAAAATCGCTTTCCGGACGCATCGTCGTCTTTAGCGTGTCGAACCATGAAGAGGATGTGGTCACGGCGCTGAAGCGCGGGGCGGATGGTTATCTGCTCAAGGATATGGAGCCGGAAGACTTGCTTAAGGCGCTGCAGCAGGCCGCGGCGGGCGAGATGGTTCTCAGCGAAGCCTTAACGCCGGTCCTGGCCGCCAGCCTGCGCGCCAATCGCGCCACCTCTGACCGCGACGTCAGCCAGTTAACCCCGCGCGAGCGCGATATTCTCAAACTCATTGCCCAGGGGCTGCCGAACAAAATGATCGCCCGCCGCCTGGACATCACCGAAAGCACGGTCAAAGTGCACGTGAAGCATATGCTGAAGAAAATGAAGCTAAAATCCCGCGTTGAAGCCGCGGTGTGGGTGCATCAGGAACGCATTTTTTAAGGATTACTCCTCCGGCAGAAGCTTCCAGCGCGGGTCGTTGTCGGGCAATGCGACCAGCGGCTGCACGACGGTCAGCACGATCTCATTGGACGAGACGCGCTGGCCTTTCTCATCTTCCACCACCGCCGACAGGTGCCAGCGGTTTGTTGCCCCTTCATCGTCATTCCAGGCAGGTATAATCACACTCCAGCCGTCGCTGCTGTTGCTTTTGGCCGGCGACGTCAGGCTCAGCGCCCGCGTATCTCCCTGCCAGTGGATCTGACGAATGCCGTTCGCGCTGCGAACCTGAAGCTTCAGCATAACGGTCTCGCCCCCTTTCAGATCCCACGGCGGCGTCGCCAGCCAGACGGACAGCGTTTTACGCTGGCGGAACTCCATCACCGGCAGGCTATTGCGCTCCGGCGAGTCGTAGCGGCTTCCGCGCAGGGAACGCGTGGCGGCGACTTCACCGGCGGAAAGCTGCTTCACCAGCGGCACGCCAAAGCGATAGTTGAGCTTCAACCCGAGGTTATTCTGGCTCTCGCCACTTTCGCCCTGCTTGTGCGCGGCGGTAAGGGTGACCAGCGGTACGGGGGTATAGTTAAGCCCCAGATTCACCGCCACCGGATTGTGATAGCCCGTTCCGCTGTTGAAGAGGTCGACGTTATCGCCAAAGTATTGCTCGAAGCTCACGCTGGTATTGAGATGATGGAACCACGGCAGCCAGGCTTTAGCGGTGACGTCATATCCGCGCGCCATACGCTGCTCCTGGACGTCGGAGCGATCGCGCCAGCCGGCAAAGGGCTGATAATAGTTGGCTGACAGGCGCAGATTTTCCCCCCACGCTTCCGCGCCCAGCCCGGCACGCTGCAGGTTGTCATCCAGGAGGTTATCGTAAAAGGTGTTGTAACCCAGCAGCCATTTCCCGGCGATCCAGCGCTGACCGATTCCTGCATTACTGACCAGGCCATCCGTCTGCTGGGTCAGGCCAAGCTGGCTCCAGCTCAGATAACGGTTGTTATCGTTCCAGGGGATAAACCAGCTCCCGCTGCTGCCGTTAAATTTGCCATCGTTATCCACCAGTAGGTTCACGCTGGCGTTCCCCCAGGGCGAAAGCCAGGACTCAATCTGCTGGTTCACTTCGCCGCTCACCGCGTCACGCACCTGACCAAACGCAAACTGACGCGCCTGCTCGCCCGTTGTCAGGCCGTTGTCGGTCATGCTGGCTTCACCGAAGGCTTTCGCCATTTCGGCCAGGTGTTTTTCCCCCTCCCCGGTTGGGGCGGCCATACCGAGGTCGGGCAGATTATCCCCGTCATTATCAAAGGGATTTTGCGCCTGATGCATAAAGGAATTCGGCGCACCGTGAACGGCTCCGACCGTAAGAAGGGGGAGTAAAAACAGCAAACGAATGCGGGACGATACAGCCATCAACGTCGTCAATAAGAACCTGTGTTTATGAATAAACTCTTATTATGTTAACGCGATAAGCCCTGAAATGCAGTCCTGGCGGACATTTCAGGATTATCCTGAAACAGCCCTTTCAGCTCCGGCACGCAGGAGCCACAGTTCGTACCACAGCGCAGCTTCGCCCCCAGCGCGGTTACGGAATCACACCCGCCAACGATCGCCTCCCGTATCGTATTCTCCCCGACGCTGAAACAGCTGCAGATGATGCGTCCCGGATCCGCTTCCTTCCCGACGCTCTGTCCGTTCAGCAAGGCGTGACGTTCTGAGGCCAGCACGGGTGGGGATTGAAAAGCGGCTTCAATCACCGTATGCGCCAGCGCCGGTAACGCGGTGCCCTCCCAGAAGCCCAGCATCAACTGGCCTTCATGCCAGGCCAGCACGCTGCTGCGTTCGCCGGTTTGCGCAACCTGCAGCTGCCAGCCCCGGACGCCGGCGTAATCCATTACCCACGACAGCAAAGGTTGATCGCCCGCCACCGTCAGGCGTGAGGCTTTACGCCACCAGTAAGCCGAAGAGGGCATTTCCGGCCATTCCCGGGCATAGAGTTCCCCCTGCCAGGCGGGCTGCCACGGCAGAATTCTGACCGCGGTTTGTTTACTCTCCGGCTGGCCAGAAACCGGATCGCAGCGCCCTTCCACCAGCGCATTCACCTTTCCCTGGCGGGAAAACTCAGCATTCCAGTGCATCGGGGCAAACGCCTCGCCTTCCCGTATCCCGTCATTGATTCGTACTCTGACGACCATCACGCCGCGCGGCGAGCTGATGCGCGCCAACTGGCCGTCGCACAGGGAAAACCGAACCGCGTCTGCGGGGCAAACCTCAACAAACGGTTCGGCGATATGCTGCATGAGTCTGGCCACGTATCCCGTTCGGGTCATGGTATGCCACTGATCGCGGATGCGTCCGGAGTTGAGAATCAGCGGGTACAACGCGCTGACCGTCGCACCGTGCGACAAAGGGTTAACGGGAACGATGTTTCGGCGCGGAAAATTCCCCGTCGGCCACTGATAAGGCTCAAGCTGATCCCACTCCTCACGGGTTAGCGCAGCCAGTTCATGAAGATTCAATGCCCGCGCGCCGTCATTTTCAAAGGCCGTCAGCGCCGCATGTTCGCAAAAAATCTCGTGCGGATGTTGCCAGGCAAAGGCCTCGCCGTAGCCCAGTCGTTTCGCCATCTGCGCGACGATCCACCAGTCCGGCTTCGCTTCGCCCGGCGCGGGCAGAAACGCGCGCTGGCGTGAAATGCGCCGCTCGGAATTGGTCACCGTCCCGTCCTTTTCTCCCCAGCCCAAAGCCGGAAAACGGATATGGGCGAACCGGCTGGTGTCGGTATCGTTCATCACCTCAGAGACCATCACCAGCGGGCAGCCCGCCAGCGCCTGACACACCGCGTGGCTGTCCGGCAGCGACACGGCGGGGTTGGTGCCCATAATCCACACCGCCTTCACCTCACCGCGGGCAATGGCGTCAAACAGCTCCACCGCCATCAGCCCCGGCGTCTGCGCCAGCCGTTCCGTTCCCCAGAAACGCGCCACCCGCGAAAGATCGTCCGGCTCAAAGTTCATGTGTGCCGCCAGTTGGTTCGCCAGTCCGCCCACCTCCCTTCCGCCCATCGCGTTTGGCTGTCCGGTCAGCGAAAACGGGCCGCAGCCCGGACGGTTGAACTTCCCGCTGGCAAGATGAACGTTAATGATAGCGTTACACTTGTCGCTGCCGCTGGCGGACTGGTTGATACCCATGGTGTAGAGCGTAATTGCGCGAGGCGCGGTGATAAACCAGTCGTAAAAGGTGCCAATATCCTGCGGCGAGAGGCCGCAAAACGCCGCCACGCGCTCAACGGGCCACTCATCCGTTCCCTGAATCACATTAAGCAGACCGACAAACAGCCCGGCGTCGCTGCCGGGGGCGAGCGCCAGATGCAGGTCAGCAATATCACAGGTGGCGGTTCTGCGCGGATCGATTACCACCACCTTCATCTGAGGGTTGTTGCGCTTCGCCTGCACCAGCCGCTGATAGAGCACAGGATGCGTCCAGGCCGCGTTTGAACCCCCCAGCACCACCAGATCGCTGTTTTCGACGTCCTCGTAGCTGCACGGCACCACGTCTTCGCCAAAGGCGCGCTTGTAGCCCACCACCGCCGAGGACATGCAAAGCCGGGAGTTGGTATCGATGTTTGCCGCACCGATAAACCCTTTCATCAGCTTGTTGGCGGCGTAGTAGTCCTCGGTAAGCAATTGTCCGGAGGCGTAAAACGCCACCGCCTGCGGCCCCCATGTGTCGATAATCTCCCGCAGACGCTCCCCTGCCGCGTTCAGCGCCTGCGCCCAGTCCACCTCAAGTCCGTCAACGACCGGGCGCAAAAGCCGCCCCTGTAAGCCCGTCGTTTCGCCCAGGGCCGATCCTTTCACGCACAGGCGACCCAGGTTCGCAGGATGGGTTTCATCTCCCCGAACGCTGACCGCTTCACCTTCCACGCTGGCAACTACGCCGCAGCCGACCCCGCAGTAGGGGCACGTTGTCCGGGTTTCCGTCATGAAGCCTCCGCACGCATTACCTGGGCGTCGCTGCCAACCCATACCTTGCCGTTTTCAATTTTCACCGGCCAGGCGCGCACCGCGGGTTCGCCGTTCTCTGCCTGACAGCCGTCGCGCAGGCGAATGCGCTGCTTGTAGAGCGGTGAAATCACCACCGGCTCGCCCGCCGCATCGCCAAGAATGCCGCGTGAAAGCACGTTCGCCTCGCCGCCCGGCTCCCGATCGTCGAGGGCGTAAACGGTTTTGCCAAAGCGGAACAGCGCAATCGGCTTACGTCCAAGCCGCGCGCCGATGCCCGCCTGCTCGGGGATATCGTCGATGCCGCAGATTTCCTGCCAGCGCTTGCTTTCATCCGGCGTGGTGTCGTTCACCGTCGTGCGGAACAGCGCCAGGCGGTTGGGATCGCTGAGCGTGGTTTGCCATTCGCACTGGTAGGTTTCCACCACCCGGGCCATCTCCTGCTCCAGCTCGTGGGCGATGCCGAGGCTGTCGTTGAGGATCACCTCGCGCAGATAGTCGAGGCCGCCTTCCAGGTTGTCCATCCAGGTGCTGGTGCGCTGCAGGCGATCCGCCGTGCGGATGTAAAACATCAGGAAACGGTCGACGGTGCGGATCAGCGTTTCGTCGTCCAGATCGCTGGCGAAGAGATCCGCATGGCGCGGCTTCATCCCGCCGTTGCCGCACAGATAGAGGTTCCAGCCTTTATCGGTGGCAATCACCCCCACGTCTTTGCTCTGCGCCTCCGCGCACTCGCGGGTGCAGCCGGAGACCGCCATTTTGATTTTGTGCGGCGCGCGCAGCCCCTTGTAGCGGTGCTCAAGCCTGACCGCGAGGCCGGTGGAGTCCTGCACCCCGTAGCGGCACCAGGTTGAACCGACGCAGGATTTCACCGTGCGCAGGGATTTCCCGTAGGCGTGCCCGGTTTCAAACCCGGCCTCGACCAGCGCCTGCCAGATCTCAGGCAGCTGTTCCAGAGTGGCGCCGAAAAGGTCGATTCGCTGTCCGCCGGTAATTTTGCTGTACAGGCTGTAGCGCTTCGCAATCTGGCCGATGGCGATCAGCCCGTCGGCGGTCACTTCCCCTGCGGGCATGCGCGGCACGATGGAGTAGGTGCCGTCCTTCTGGATGTTGGCGAAGTAGCGGTCGTTGGTATCCTGCAGCGGCAGGTGCGCCGGTTTCAGCAGATACTCGTTCCAGCAGGAGGCAAGCACTGACCCCACCAGCGGCTTACAAATTTCGCATCCGTGTCCCTGTCCGTAGCGGCTTATAAGCTGGTCAAAGGTGCGGATATGGTTGACGCGCACGAGGTGGTAAATCTCCTGGCGCGAGTACGGGAAGTGCTCGCAGATGTCCTTTTTCACCTCCACGCCCTGCTCAGCCAGCTGGAACTCCATCACCTGCTTCACCAGCGCGCTACATCCCCCGCAGCCGGTCGCCGCTTTGGTGCACTGCTTAACGGCGCCGATATCCGCCGCGCCCGCGCTCACCGCCCGGCAGATATCGCCTTTGCTGACGTTATGACACGAACAGATTTGCGCGCTTTCCGGCAGCGCCGCCACGCCGAGCGCTTTCGGCGCGCTGCCTGACGACGCGGGTAATATTAGCGTTTCCGGCTCTTTTGGCAGGGCTATCCCGTTAAGCATCATCTGCACCAGCGTGGCGTATTCGCTGGCATCGCCCACCAGCACGCCGCCGAGCAGCGTTTTGCCGTCGTGGCTGACCACGATTTTCTTGTAGATTTGCTGCGGACCGTGCGTCCACTGATAGCTCAGCGCCCCCGGCGTGCGTCCGTGAGCGTCGCCGAAAGAGGCCACGTCCACGCCCAGCAGCTTGAGTTTGGTGCTCATATCCGCGCCGGCGAAGATGTTCTCCTCTCCCGCCAGCGCGGCGGCGGCCACCCGCGCCATCTGGTAGCCGGGCGCGACCAGACCGAAGATTTTCCCTTCCCACAGGGCGCATTCACCAATGGCCAGCACGTCCGGATCGGAGGTCTGGCAACCGTCGTCAATGCAGATCCCGCCGCGCTCGCCGATAGCCAGCCCGCTGCTGCGCGCCAGCGCGTCCTGGGGACGAATGCCCGCCGAAAAGACCACCATGTCCGTTTCAAGCTGTTCGCCATCGGCAAAGCGCAGCACCAGCCCGCCGTCCGCGTTGGCGATCTCCGTCGTGGCTTTACTGGTGTGAACGCCGACGCCCAGCGCCTCGATTTTTTTGCGCAGCATCGCCGCGCCGTCGTTGTCGAGCTGGACCGCCATCAGGTTGGGCGCAAACTCAACCACGTGGGTTTCCAGCCCGAGCTGCTTCAGGGCATTCGCCGCCTCCAGCCCGAGCAGGCCGCCGCCAATCACCACGCCGCGGCGCGAGCCCGCCGCATGTGCAGCAATGTTGTCCAGGTCGTCAAGGGTGCGGTAGACAAAACAGCCCGGCAAATCGTTGCCCGGCACAGGCGGCACGAACGGGTATGAGCCGGTCGCCAGCACCAGCTTGTCCCAGTGGGTTTCGTGCCCGCTGGCGGTGCGCACCACGCGCGCGTCGCGATCGATAGCGACGACCTGCTGCGACAGGCGCAGCTCAATGCCGTTGTCGACAAAGAAATCCCCCTCCACCAGCGAAAGCGACGCCGCGCTGCGGCCGCCAAAATATTCCGACAGATGCACGCGGTCGTAGGCGGCATAGCGCTCCTCGCCAAAGACAACGATCTGATACTGCTGATGCAGATTGCGGTTAACGCAGTCTTCGAGAAAATGATGGCCGACCATACCGTGCCCAACCACCACAAGAGTAGGTTTTGTCATAGCATTGTGTCCTGCAACCTGCGGTTGCGTAGTGAAACGATCGAACAGCCAGTCCGCGTGGGCGGGCGCAGCCGTTGCCAGTAAATCGGTAAATGTTGCCGTGCTGCGGCAGTCGCCCATCAGCAGTACGCCAGCCAGCGCCCCTTGATTGATCAGTAAACGGCGATAGTGACGGGTCAGCGGATCCCATGCGCTCCAGACCACGTCGCCCTCCTGCTCTGCCGCGCGACCGAGACTGAACAGCTCCACGCCGGTCACCTTGAGGCGCATCCCGCTGTCGGTCAGGGTAAACGGCGCGGTGACGTCTCCGGCCAGCCGGGCGGCAAGGATATCCGCCTGCGCCAGACAGGGGGCGACCAGGCCAAACGTCTGGCCGTCAATTTCGCAGCATTCGCCAATGGCGTAGACGTCCGGCTCGGAGGTTTGCATCTGGCGATCCACCACGATGCCGCGCGCGCAGCGAATGCCGCTGGCCTGCGCCAGCGTGACGCTGGGCTGCACGCCGGTCGCTAGCACCACGCGCGCGGCGGCGATTCTGCGTCCGTTCAGCAGCGTCACGCTATCTCCGTTCACCGCTGCGATGCCAGAGACGAGCTCACAGCGCACGCCCCGCGCCGCCAGCGCCTCTTCCAGCAGCATTCCCGCCTGCCGATCCAGCTGCTGCTCCATCAGCCACGGACCGCGATGAACAAGCGTGACCTCGTCACCTGAACGCGCCAGCGCAGCCGCCGCCTCAACCCCGAGCACGCCGCCGCCCAGCACCACCGCCGGACCGGCGATCGCCTGAATGGCCCGGGTATCTGCCAGGGTACGGAACGTGAACACATGCGGCGCATCGCAGCCGCGAATTGGCGGAACAAAGGGCGTTGATCCGGTGGCAAACACCAGCGCATCCCAGCCCAGCGTGCGGGCGGTGGTTTGCACTTCCCGCGCGTCCACGTTCACGGCGAGCGCCTTTTCGCCCCGCAGCACCGTCACGCCCCGTTCCTGGTACCAGTCGTCATTCTGAAGACTGATGCCCACCGCCGTTTTTTCACCGCCCAGCACCGGCGAAAGCTGGATGCGGTTATAGGCATGCTCCGGCTCGTCACCGATGACGGTAATTGCGAAACGATCGGCAGCACGCCCGGTGAGCGAGGCAATCAGCCGCGTGGCCGCCATGCCATTTCCGATAATGACCAGTCGCATCAAAGCCCCCTCGCTACGCCGCTTTCGGCTGCTTTTCATAGAGGAAATGCAGGATCTGCTGGCGCATGTGGTGATAGCGGCTGTCGTCAGCCAGCTGCACCCGGTTACGCGGGCGCGGCAGGTCAACGTGCAGGATCTCCCCGACGGTCGCCGCCGGGCCGTTGGTCATCATCAGCACGCGATCGGAGAGCAGCACCGCCTCGTCCACGTCGTGGGTAATCAGCACAATGGTGGTGTTCAGCGCCTGCTGGATCTGCATCACCGAGTCCTGAAGATGGGCGCGCGTCAGCGCATCCAGCGCGCCGAAGGGTTCATCCATCAGCAGGACTTTCGGCTTCATCGCCAGCGCGCGGGCAATCCCGACGCGCTGCTTCATGCCGCCGGAGATCTCCCCCGGGCGCTTGTGCAGGGCGTGCCCCATCTGCACGCGGTCGAGGTTGTGCTCAATCCACTCCCGGCGCTCCGCCTTGCTCATGCTGTGGCGAAACACGTGATCGACCGCCAGGGCCACGTTGTCGAAGCAGGTGAGCCACGGCAGCAGCGAATGGTTCTGGAATACCACCGCGCGCTCCGGACCCGGCCCGGCAATTTCGCGGTTGTCGCAAATCAGCCCGCCCTCCGTCGGCAACGTGATCCCAGCGATAAGGTTAAGCAGCGTCGATTTACCGCAGCCGGAGTGCCCAATCAGGCTGACGGTTTCGCCCTCATGGATATCAAAGGAGACGTTCTGCAGCGCCAGAAATTCGCCGCTGGCGGTGGAAAAACGCTGGCTCACGGCCTGGACCTGGATTAATGGTTTCATGTTCGCTCCTTATTTTTCCTGCCAGCTAAAGCGACGGGCGATCAGCATCAGCCCCTGCTCCAGCAGCAACCCGACCACGCCAATGATGACGATGGCGATGAGAATGTTTTCGACGTTGAGGTTGTTCCACTCGTTCCAGATCCAGAAGCCGATCCCTAAACCGCCGGTGAGCATCTCGGCGGCGACGATCACCAGCCAGGCGATGCCGATGGACAGACGCACCCCGGTCAGCACCGCGGGCAGCACCGCCGGGAAGAGAATGCGGCGCATGATGGTCCACTCGGAAAGCTGCAGCACCCGGGCGACGTTGAGGTAGTCCTGCGGAATGCGGCGCACGCCTTCGGCGGTGTTGATCACCATCGGCCAGATGGAGCAGATAAAAATGGTCCAGCTCGACGCGGGCTCCGCTTTCTGAAACAGCAGCAGGCCGATGGGCAGCCAGGCCAGCGGGCTAACCGGGCGTAACAGCGCGATCAGCGGGCCGAACATGCGAGAGAAAAAGGTGAAGCGACCAATCAGGAAGCCGAGCGGGATCCCGGCGAGCGCGGCCAGGCCAAACCCCACCGCCACGCGCTGTAATGAGGCGAGCACGTTCCAGCCGATGCCCATGTCGTTTGGCCCGTCGCGATAAAACGGATCGGCAAACAGGGTGATGGCGGAATCGAGCGTGCTGAGCGGCGTCGGGAAACCTTTGCTGTTAATCGCCGCCAGCTGCCAGAGCACCACCAGCAGTCCCAGACCGAGAAACGCCGGGATGATGCGCTGAAGGATCGCATTAATCCGACGCGCAAACTTCGGCGTACGGCAGCGAACCTGCACCGGAGGCAGGAGAATCACCTCTCCACTCTCCGGCGTCTCGTGTGAATTCGTCTTTTGCAGATGCTGCATAATCAGGCCCCTTTACGGTGAATAGCGAAACGGCTGGCGTATCCTTCCGGATCGGTACCGTTCCAGACGGTGCCGTCCATCAATGTGCTGCTGCGTAATGGTGAAGTCGGTGTGCTGATGCCCCCCACCGCCGTGGCGGCATCCTGCCAGACCGCGGTCTGGTTAATGCGCTGTGCAATACCCGCGTAGTCCGGCGCGGATTTGAGCAAGCCCCAGCGGCGGAACTGGGTTAAGAACCACATGCCGTCTGAGAGATATGGGTAGCTGACGGCCCCCTCGTTGAAGAAGCGGATCGGGTGCGCGTCCTGCCAGCGCTGGCCCAGGCCGTTGTCGTACTCGCCGAGCATGCGTCCGGTGAGATACTGTTCCTTGCAGTTGAGCCACGCCCGGCGGGAGAGGATCTGCGCGGTCTCGCGTTTGTTTTCCGGGGAGGCTTCGATCCAGCGCGCCGCCTCCAGTACCGCGCTCACCAGCGCCCGCGCGGTGTGCGGGTTTTTCTCCACCCAGTCGCGACGCGTGCCGAGGATTTTTTCCGGATGATCGGCCCAGATGGACTGCGACGTGGCGGCGGTAAAACCGATGCGGTCGTTGATGGCACGTGCGTTCCACGGCTCGCCGACGCAAAAGCCGACCATGTTGCCAATGCGCATGTTCATCACCATCTGCGGCGGCGGCACCACTACCGTGCGCACGTCGTCAAAGGGGTTAATGCCCGCGCTGGCCAGCCAGTAGTACAGCCACATGGCGTGCGTCCCGGTCGGGAAGGTGTGCGCGAAGGTGTAGATGCCGGGCGCCTGCTGACCAATCAGCTTTTTCAGCCCGTCAAGGTCTCGAACGCCCTTCTCCGCCAGATCGCTGGAAAGCGTAATCGCCTGGCCGTTCTGATTAAGCGTCATCAGGTTTGCCATCTGCTGCGGCTTGCCGGCAATACCCAGCTCCAGGCCGTACAGCAGGCCGTAGAGAATGTGCGCGGCATCAAGCTCGCCCGCCACCAGCTTGTCGCGCACCGCCGCCCAGCTCGCCTCTTTGGTGGGCACGATGGTAATGCCGTATTTTTTATCAAAGCCTTTCAGCGCTGCGATAACCACCGGGGCGCAGTCGGTCAGCGGGATAAACCCGATGCGCACCGTTTCCTGCTCCGGTTTATCCGAGCCAGCCGCCCATGCGGCCTGCATGATACCCGGTAACAGCATTGCACCACTGGCCAGCATGCTGGCCTGCAAAAAACGCCGTCTCGACAAATCCGCCATGACCACTCCTGAATAAAAACCAAAAAAAAGCGCCCACGATGCCGAAGCACCAGTGGACGCCTTTATCCCGAAGACGCATGCACCGCCGTTGGCGCATCGTCAAAAATGGTTAATCTGATAATGCAAAGTGAATGCCAGGTTTTAACCCGCTTTTTCCGGGGCGCTAACCGAATTCCCCTCGCCTGCACGCACCTTAATCAGGCATAAAATGCCCGCTGACCGTGCAGCTACTCCTTTGGTATTATCTGCCATAAATTCTTCACCATCAGCAGCGCGCGGGCGATATCCACCATCCTTTGGTTCTTGTCCATCGCCATTTTGCGCAGCGCCGTCCAGGCCTGTTCCTCACTCATATTCTGGTGGGTCATCAGCACGCTTTTCGCTTTATCAATGACTTTGCGCTCTTCAAGCGTATCGCGCAGCGACGCAAGCTGGCGCGAGAGCTGTTCTATCTCGCGTGCCTGCTGGCGCACCAGGGTGAGCAACGGTTTTTCCGGATACTGTATCAGCGGATCGTCCTGCTCATCGGCGGGAGGTACGTACTCATCGTTACGGTAAATACGCTCGTCCACCGCCGTCATCAGATCGGCGATGAGCGTCTCCTCCAGCGTGCGCAGATGCTCAAGGCGCGCGGTTTGCAGAGCAAACCAGGCCAGAGCGGTAAGGCCATCATCCGCGGCAGGCTGGCGGGTGCAGGCCACGCGCCGGAGTTGCTCCGTTTCACGATCGGGCTGACAGTGCAGGGAAAAGGTGGTCTGGACGTCAGCGGAGCTGTGTGAGAGAAAAATTTCAAAGCAGGCCTGCTGCCCGTCGATGCGGTCAACCAACCTCTGGCGAGTCACATCATCGAAAAAGCCCTGCGTGAAGCCAATCGCTCCCAGGGCCCGTTCCTGTCCCGCCAGCTCTTTCCCCTGCATCAGGCTATAAAGGGCAACAAAACGCCCGGCGATTTGCGGATCGTCAATGCTGTCATTGAGCTGCGGTACGATACTGAGCAGATGGCGAAGCATGCGGGAGTAGTGTTCCATCGCCTGCGGCGCCGTTACCGTTTGCTGAATAACACCGTCGCGCAGCGCGGGAAGCATATCAAGGCTCAGGAGCGCGCCGCCGATGCGTTCACAGACCGTACTTCCCGGGATCGGCGACTGTTTTTCAAGAATGTCATAAAGTGCAGCGAGGTTTTCATCCACCAGCGCCCGGCTGGCTTTGCATTCAGGAGCGTAGAGTTTACCCTGTGAACAGAGCCAGACGTTGGACGCCCCACGCTCGCACTGTAACATATGCACCAGTTGGCTAATGCCGTGCACAAGCACGCCAAGCTGTGCCAGCTTGCTGAGCTGCTCCCGGCGCATCATCCTTGCGCGCTCGAGCCATTCGCCAGCGCCTGGCGAAATGCCAGCCATTAATGTCATGCTTACTCTCCAGAACAGCGAAACTTGGAAAAGCTAAGCAATATTCGTGCCTTTATAAGAACAGGAGTCAACATGCAAAAGATTGTGATCGTCGCCAACGGTGCGGCTTACGGCAGTGAATCCCTTTTCAACAGTCTGCGCCTGGCGATTGCGCTGCGTGAAAAAGAGAGCGACCTGGCGTTACGACTCTTTTTAATGTCGGACGCGGTCACCGCGGGGCTGAAGGGTCAAAAACCGGCAGAGGGCTATAACATTCAGCAGATGCTGGAGATCCTCACCGCGCAAAACGTGCCGGTGAAGCTGTGCAAGACCTGCACCGACGGCCGCGGCATTACCGGTCTGCCGCTGATTGATGGCGTAGAGATTGGTACTCTGGTTGAGCTGGCCGAGTGGACGCTGTCCGCCGATAAAGTATTAACTTTTTAATAATAAACCCGTAAAAATATTATTTTCTTATGGACGCGGTTTCAGCATCAAGTTTACCTGCGGGGTTGCCGATAGGCATGGAAACAACACAGCAGGTATTTCACTTATGTTCAGATCGATTCGTGCACGCATCATCGCGGCGACGGCAGGCTGTCTGGTCGTCGCCCTTCTCCTTAACACCGTTATCAACTTCCAGGTCACGCGCCAGGATAACCAGCAGTCCCAGCGCGATATCCTGACCAGCACCAGCGCCAGCCATAACATGGCGATTGCCGACTGGGTAAAAAGCAAGATGACGGTGATCGCCTCCGCGCAGACCGTTGCGCTGAGTGACGACCCGGTTCCGGTGTTTAAACAGCTTGCGCAGGCGGGTGGATTCACCAACGTCTATGTTGGCTACGCCAGCAAAACGGCGAAATTCTCTGAACCGGCGGGCGTTCCGGCGGACTATGACCCGACCATTCGCCCGTGGTATCAGCAGGTGGTCAGCACGGACGGTCCGGTTGTCACCGCGCCCTACGTTGATGCGGGGACCGGTAAGCTGGTGGTAACCTTTGCGGTGCCGGTGAAAGAAAATGGCACGCTAAAAGCGGTCGTGGCGGGCGATGTGGCGATGGACAGCGTGGTGGCTAACGTGCGCGGGATCCATCCAACCCCGGCCAGCAGCGGGTTACTTCTGAACAGTGACGGCAGCGTGATTGCCGCTAACGATCCTGCCCTCACGCTGAAACCGTTTACTGAGACAATCAAGGGCATTGATTTTGCTGCGCTGAAAAGCGGTAACCCCGTCGACGGAACGCTAAACGACGCTGAAAAAACCTTCGTGGCGACAGCCGTGCCGGGCACAAACTGGCTGTTAGTCGTCGCGCTCGACAGCGGTGACGCCACCTCCGGCATGCGTTCCCTGCTTAAAGCCTCGGGGATTTCGCTGGTGATCCTTGCACTGCTGAGCGCCGCCATTGTGCATTTCCTGATTGCCCGCCTGCTCAAGCGTTTGTCCGACATTCGCGACGCGATGCACAGCATTGCTAACGGCACTAACGATCTGTCCCAGCGCCTGCCTGACAACGGCGAGGATGAGGTCGCGCAAATTGCCCAGGCCTTTAACGCCTTCAGCGATAAACTGTCGGTGGTGATGGTGCAGCTCCGTGACGCCAGTGAATCGGTGAAAAACGCGGCGCAGGAGATTGCCGCAGGTAACCAGGATCTCTCCGGACGTACCGAGCAGGCGGCATCCAGCCTGCGCGAGACGGCCAGCGCAGTGGAGCAGATCACCGCCTCCGTGACGCAGTCGAATGAATCGGCAGCAGAAGCCAACGACCAGGCGAGCAAGGCCTCAGCGGCCGCGGCGCGCGGCGGCGAGGTGGTATCGCAGGCGATCAGCACCATGCAGTCCATTGAAGTCGCGTCGGCAAAAATTGGCGATATCACCAGCGTGATTGACGGCATTGCTTTCCAGACCAACATTCTGGCGCTGAACGCCTCCGTCGAGGCGGCGCGTGCGGGTGAGCAGGGGCGCGGGTTTGCCGTGGTAGCAGGCGAAGTGCGTAACCTGGCGAGCCGTAGCGCTCAGGCGGCGAAAGAGATCAAATCCCTGATCGATTCCACCACCGACAGCGTGGCAACAGGCTCCCGCTACGTACATCTGGCGGGGGAAAGCATGGATGAGATCCGCTCCAGCATCGGTAGCGTCTCTGGCATCATGCGCGAAATCTCCATCGCCACCAGCGAGCAGATGAAAGGGATTCATGAGATCAACCACGCGGTGACCCATCTCGACAGAATGGTTCAGCAGAACGCCGAGCTGGTGGTGGAATCCGCCGCCGCCGCGGGTGCCCTGCAGAGCCAGGCGGGCGACCTTGCTGAAACCGCCGGGCATTTCCGCATTTAATCTTCTTCCGGCGCGCGTTTAGCGGGTAAAACGCGCGCCAGCCTAAATTTTGAGGAATTTTGTCATTTTTGTTTAATCGTCATGCCATTTTTTGATCAAAATCAGCATCCCACCCCCTCCCCTTTGGTGTTATGCCATGAGTGAATTGTGAACAACATCACGCTCGGATATGGCAGCAGGGAGAGCGTTGTTTAAGACTACGGGGTAAAAAAATGGCACTGGTAAAAACAAGTTTGAAACTGTTTGGCGGGGATACGGTAGTGGTGCGTTGCTCAGAACGCTGTCGTATTCATCTGATGAGTTCGAAAGCACAAAAACAGTCCCAGGCGGATATTCTCACCGTACAGGACGATAAGGCCTGGCTTACCGTGCCGTACACCGGCACGTGGGATGTGCTGATCGATAGCCACAGCCAGTCGCTGGAGCATTCCGTCAGCTACGTGGCAGCATAAGTTTAAACGCCCGGCAAGCCGGGCGTATTGTCAGGCAAAACCCTGTCGCAGCGTGCTGTTGAGCGGGTTCCCTTCCAGCAGCGCCTTCACCTTCACCACCAGCTCATTCAGACAATCGTCCTTCATGCCGAGGCGTGTCAGCTCCTGATCGAGGGAGAACAGATACTGCGCGTTGGTGCCCAGCGGCCCGCTGGCGGCGGCAATCAACGGGGCAATCACCTGCGTGCGGGTATCCGCTTCATACAGCGGATGGCGCGGATCCATAATAAACACCAGCGCGTTGACGGTGCGTCCGTCGTCCAGTTCCAGCTTGCACCAGCTCGGCATATAGCAGCCGGTGATCATCTCGCGCTTCCAGAGAAGCGTGAGCTCCTCTTCCAGCGTGGCATCCGGCAGGCGATACGCCACGCCCGTGGTGCGCCCGCCCTCTTTCAGTGCAAGCATGCGCCCGGGCTGGCACGCGCTGCCGCGTCCGGCCGTCAGGCGCAGGCAAAATGCGCGATGCCAGCCAGGCAGCGTTCCCGTTGCCGATTCGACAAATTCCAGAGCCGGGTTCCACATCAGGGAGCCGTAGCCAAAAATCCATACCGGGCCATCATCCGGGCGGCAGGCAAGCGTGGCAGCGAGTGACGCCGCACGTTGTTCAGCTGACCAGAGAAGCGATTCCTCAATAGCACCAAATGCCGTCTTACAATCTGCCTTCATTAAGAAATCACGCGTTAACACTTTCCACCTCCGCCACTGCATGCTTCCTTGCGACATCTGTAATTCGCTTTCCCGGCATTCTGTGCTGGTCATTTTGCCAGCAGTCGAATAACGATAAGCAATTAGCGGACCAGTTGCAATACAACGGAAGTTCAACCGCCTGAAAAGTCAAAATGAAGGCAGCGAATCATTTCACTGCTATTTCTTTTTATGCCATTTATCGTCGTCTCCTTTCTCATATTCATGTTTTACTGCGGCCCAGGCGACTTTGTGGGCCGTCTCTTCACGGCTGGCATCATCCCGGCGATCGTCCTTATCTTTGTACTGTTCCCAGGCGCTGTTGAACGCCTCTTTGTAGATATCCTGCGCGTGCGCAGGCAGCACGTTTTGTACGTTATCTGGTAATTCGCGTTTCGCTTTATAGGGCATCACTAACCTCTCTTTTGGTTAAAGAGGTAAGTGTGGACGACGATGCACCAAGGCGCCACCCGACAATAATTTATGAGTACATTATATTTTTAATTTACTGATATTTAATGGTTATTCAACAAAAACACGGCATTATGGACATCAGAAATGAAAATAATGACAAAGGGTAAAATTAAGTAAAAAATAAAGGGTATTTAACAGAGATCTGTTAATTTAATGACCTCAAAAATCTATCTATAATTACAAGCACCTGCATTAATGGAGAAGCACATGACAGCAACACACGAGGCGGTAAAGACCCGCCACAAGGAGACGTCACTCATTTTCCCGGTTCTGGCACTGGCTGTGCTGCTCTTCTGGGGAAGCAGTCAGTCACTGCCAGTGGTGGTTGGTATCAATATTCTTGCCCTGGTCGGCATCTTAACCAGCGCATTTAGCGTTGTTCGCCATGCGGACGTCCTTGCACACCGTCTGGGCGAGCCGTACGGATCGTTAATTCTCAGTCTTTCCGTTGTTATTCTCGAAGTCAGCCTGATTTCCGCCCTTATGGCGACCGGCGATGCCGCGCCGACGCTGATGCGCGACACGCTCTATTCGATCATTATGATTGTAACGGGCGGCCTGGTGGGCTTCTCTCTGCTGCTGGGCGGGCGCAAATTTGCCACCCAGTATATGAACCTGTTCGGCATTAAACAGTATCTTATCGCCCTCTTCCCGCTGGCGATTATCGTGCTGGTCTTCCCGATGGCGCTGCCGGGTGCAAACTTTTCCACTGGGCAGGCGCTGCTGGTCGCACTGATTTCCGCCGCCATGTACGGCGTGTTCCTGTTGATTCAGACCAAAACGCACCAGAGTCTGTTTGTGTACGAGCATGAAGACGACGGTGACGATGATGACCCGCATCACGGCAAGCCGTCGGCCCACAGCAGCGCGTGGCATACGGTTTGGCTGATCGTGCATCTGATTGCGGTGATTGCCGTCACCAAGATGAACGCTAACCCGCTTGAGACGCTGTTAACCGAGCTGAACGCGCCGGTGGCGTTTACCGGCTTCCTGGTGGCGCTGCTGATTCTGTCCCCTGAAGGGCTGGGCGCGCTGAAAGCGGTGTTGAATAATCAGGTGCAGCGCGCAATGAACCTGTTCTTCGGCTCCGTACTGGCGACGATTTCACTTACCGTACCGGTGGTGACGCTGATTGCCTTTATGACCGGTAACGACCTGCAGTTTGCGCTGGGCGCGCCGGAGATGATTGTGATGGTCGCCTCGTTGCTGCTGTGCCAGATTTCGTTCTCAACCGGACGCACCAACGTGCTGAACGGCGCGGCGCATATGGCCTTGTTTATTGCGTATCTGATGACGATATTTGCATAATTTTATCCGGTGCGGGCTGATGCCCTCACCCCAACCCTCTCCCCCAGGGAGAAGGAGAAAGCATAAAAAAACCCGCCGAAGCGGGTTTTTTTATTAGTTGCTGGTGTCCAGCTCGTCGAAGCTCTTCACCAGATCGTCAATCGCTTTGATCTGCTTAAGGAACGGCTCCAGCTTGTCCAGCGGCAGCGCGGATGGGCCGTCGCATTTTGCGTTATCCGGATCCGGGTGCGCTTCAATGAACAGGCCGGCCAGACCGGTTGCCATGCCGGCGCGCGCCAGCTCGGTCACCTGGGCACGACGGCCACCGGACGCGGCGCCGAACGGGTCGCGGCACTGCAGGGCGTGGGTCACGTCGAAAATCACCGGAGACTGGCCGGAGACATTTTTCATCACGCTGAAGCCCAGCATGTCGACAACCAGGTTGTCGTAGCCGAAGTTTGCGCCACGGTCACACAGGATGACCTGATCGTTGCCGCCTTCGATAAATTTATCGACGATATTGCCCATCTGCCCAGGGCTGACGAACTGTGGTTTCTTCACGTTGATAACGGCACCGGTTTTCGCCATCGCCGCAACCAGGTCGGTCTGGCGAGCCAGGAATGCCGGAAGCTGAATCACATCCACCACGTCTGCCACCGGCTGCGCCTGAGAGGCTTCATGCACGTCGGTGATCACTTTTACGCCAAAGGTCTGCTTCAGCTCCTGGAAAATTTTCATTCCCTCTTCCAGGCCCGGGCCACGGTAAGAGTTGATGGAGGAGCGGTTGGCTTTGTCAAAAGAGGCCTTAAACACGTACGGGATGCCCAGCTTCTGGGTCACGGTCACGTAGTGTTCGCAGATACGCATAGCGAGATCGCGGGATTCCAGCACGTTCATGCCGCCAAACAGTACGAACGGCAGGTCGTTTGCTACCTTGATATCACCAATGCTAACCACTTTTTGTTTCATAGGATCGCCTTATTCAGGTGTGAATCGGAATTAAGATTAATGCAGTGTAATTTGTTTGTGCGAGATCGCGTTGATCTGCGCACGAATCATTTCGCTAATGGGGTCTTCCGGACACTGCTCAACGAAATAGCTCAGATCGTTTAGCGCCACGTGCTCACAGTCGAGCTGGGCATAGATCAACCCGCGATCGCGAATTTCGTATGGATCTTCCGGGTTGAACTGCAGCAGCACTTCGCTGGCTCGCAACGCCAGCTCCATCTGACGCTCTTCCATTAACGCAGACTTCAGCGTATCCAGCAGCTTGCGGATCACTTCTGCGTTATCCGCCTCGTCGAGATCTTCGTTGAAGAGTTCAGCCACCGGGCTGATGTTGCCTTTCAGCCACACGTCCAGCGTATGTTCATCCAGCGTGTCGCCGTTGAAGGGATTAATGAGCCACATTTCACCGTCCAGCCACTCAGCGCGCAGGATCATCTGCGTCGGGAAAATGACCGGGACTAGCGGAATATCCAGACGGTGCGCGACCCACAGCAAAATAGAACCCAGCGCCACGGCGCTGCCCTGACGATTTTTTAAGACCTGGTCCAGCCATAACGCGTCAGACAGGCGATACACGCCCCGCGTGTCGCAGAAACCCCATTCGCCGTAGAAAAGCTCCAGCAGCTTCTCTAATTGCCAGTCTTGCGGGCGAGCCTGATTAATCTCTTCACGCGCCAGGCTGACCAGATTCTCCAGCTCATCGTAGACAAACTGCGACGTAAAATCGTCGCGAATCATCTCAGAAATCAGGATCATGCCATCGCAAAGCGGCACTTTATTAAATTCGAAATCGGCTAAGGACCTCATGACTTACCCCAGTAACGGTATTCTTGTGGTGGCGAGTTTAATGATGATGTACAGCACCACCAGACCCAGCAGAAAGGCGATAAACCCGACCTGCTGGCTGCGCGGACGACGACGCCCAAGCGCGATAAAACCCAAAACGATGTAGATGATAACGCCAAACAGCTTTTCAGTCAGCCATGCACCTTTATCAGTAAATGGCAGATAGCCGGTCTTCCACATGAGCCCGGCACCGGAAAAGAGCAATAGCGTGTCGATGCAGTGCGGCGCGATACGCACCCAGCGGGCATCCGTCAGCGGATTGTTGCTGTAGCGCCACCAGTAACGGACGATGAAAAAGCTGACGGTCAGCGCAACGGAAATCAGGTGGACAGTAATGAGCACGGTAAACAGGCTCATAGCCACTGCCCCAGCGTCAGGCGTTCGTTGCCGCCGTAGTCGCGGCAGGTTTCGACAGCGGCGTAGCCAGCTTGCGTAAACAGTGCCCGAACGGCCTCTCCCTGCGTCCAGCCATGTTCCACGAGCAGCCAGCCGCCGGAAAGCAAATGTTTCCGTGACGTTGTCACAATGTGTTCGAGATCGGCTAATCCCGCGTTGGCGGCCACGAGCGCCGTCAGCGGTTCGAAGCGCACGTCTCCCTGCGCAAGGTGCGGGTCATGTTCGTCGATGTAGGGAGGATTGCTGACAACCATCTCAAATGAAAGATTCTCCAGCGCGGCAAACCAGCTGCTTTGCAGAACCGTCACGTTGCTGAGCCCGAGACGTTCCACGTTACGCTGCGCCAGCGCCACCGCATCGGGCATTACGTCCACCGCCGTCACCGCGCAGTCGGGCCGCTCGGTGGCGAGCGCCAGCGCGATAGCCCCTGTCCCGGTACCGAGATCGAGAATGCTGCAGGCCGCCGCCGGTAAACGCGCCAGCGCCTGCTCCACCAGACACTCGGTGTCCGGACGCGGGATCAGCGTCGCCGCCGAGACGTACAGCGGTAACGACCAGAACTCACGCTCGCCGACAAGGTGCGCCACCGGCTCGCCGGTTTTACGGCGGGCAAGCAGCGCGGTGAGCTGCGCTTCCTGTTCCGCGGTCAGTTCGGTTTCGCCAAAAGCCAGCAGATACGTGCGGGCTTTACCCGTCACATGCTCAAGCAAAATTTCGGCGTCGCGTTTCGGGCTTTCGCTTTCTGAAAGCTCACCGGCCGCCTCACGTAACCAGCGCTGAAAATCCATTATTCCTGCTCGGAAAGCGCCGCCAGCTGGTCGGCCTGGTATTCCTGCACGATAGGCTCGATCAGCATATCCAGCTTCCCTTCCATCACCTCGTCCAGACGGTACAGCGTAAGGTTGATGCGGTGGTCGGTTACGCGCCCCTGCGGGAAGTTATAGGTGCGGTTACGGTCGCTGCGATCGCCGCTGCCCAGCAGGTTACGGCGCGTAGACGCTTCCGCCTGCTGGCGTTTCGCCATTTCGGCTGCGTGGATACGCGCGCCCAGCACGGACAACGCTTTGGCTTTGTTTTTGTGCTGCGAACGTTCGTCCTGACATTCAACGACGATGCCGGTCGGCAGGTGGGTAATACGGATGGCGGAATCGGTGGTGTTAACGTGCTGACCGCCCGCGCCAGAGGAGCGGAACGTATCAATACGCAGGTCCGCCGGATTGATATCCGGCAGTTCAGCTTCCGGCAGCTCCGGCATCACCGCAACCGTACAGGCGGAGGTGTGAATGCGGCCCTGAGATTCGGTGGCCGGCACGCGCTGCACGCGGTGACCGCCGGATTCAAACTTGAGACGACCGTACACGCCGTCGCCGCTGATCTTGGCGATAACCTCTTTGTAGCCACCATGTTCGCCTTCGTTGGCGCTCATGATCTCCACGCGCCAGCGACGCGATTCGGCGTAGCGGCTGTACATGCGGAACAGATCCCCGGCAAACAGCGCCGCTTCGTCACCGCCGGTACCGGCGCGCACTTCCACAAACGCGTTACGCTCATCGTCCGGATCTTTCGGCAGCAGAAGCACCTGAAGCTGCTGCTCCATCTCTTCAGAACGCGCTTTCGCATCCTGCAACTCTTCCTGCGCCATCTCACGCATTTCAGGATCGTCGAGCATCATCTGCGCGGTTTCGATATCTTCCTGAACCTGTCGCCAGTCGGTAAAGCATTTAGAAACATCACTTAACTGCGCGTATTCACGCGAGAGCGCGCGAAAACGTTCCTGGTCCGCAATGGTACCGGCATCCCCGAGCAGCGCCTGTACTTCTTCATGGCGCTCGTGCAGAGCTTCCAGTTTAGCGACGATAGAAGGCTTCATAGGCGTAAGTGCACCTTGTCTTAGAAAATGGGTATAGGGCGCTATTCCAGCCCGAGGCTGTTGCGCAGAATAGTCAGGCGTTCATCATCCCCGTCACGGGCAGCCTGCTGAAGAGATTTGGTTGGTGCATGGATCAGGCGGTTGGTCAGTTTCCACGCCAGATCCTGCATAATTGCATTTGCGTCGCCGCCCTGTTCAAGGGCCGCTAACGCTTTGGCAGTCAGGTCATCACGCACCTGCTCCGCCTGCCCGCGGTACTCGCGGATGGTCTCGCTGGCGCTTTGCGCGCGCAGCCAGGCCATAAACTCACTGGTTTCCTGCTCAACGATGGTTTCCGCCTGAACCGCCGCCGCTTTACGCTGGGCAAGGTTGTGCGAAATGATGCTTTGCAGGTCATCCACGCTGTAGAGATAGGCGTTAGGCAGCTTGCCCACTTCCGGCTCAACATCGCGCGGGACGGCGATATCCACCAGCAGCATCGGCTGATTACGGCGGGACTTCAGCGCACGCTCCACCATCCCTTTTCCGATAATCGGCAGCGGGCTGGCGGTTGAGCTGATGATAATGTCCGCCTCTTTCAGGCGTTCATCGATGTCGCTCAGGGCAACCACCTCTGCACCCACTTCATCCGCCAGCACCTGCGCGCGTTCGCGGGTGCGGTTTGCGATAATCATCTTTTTCACTTTATGCTCGCGCAGATGGCGCGCCACAAGTTCGATGGTTTCGCCCGCGCCCACCAGCATCACGGTAACGGTAGAAAGGGATTCAAAGATTTGGCGTGCAAGGGTGCAGGCCGCGAAAGCAACAGAAACCGCACTGGCACCAATGTCGGTTTCGGTTCGCACACGCTTCGCCACGGAGAACGACTTCTGGAACATGCGCTCCAGCTCGCTGGCCTTAAGATGCCCTTTTTGCGAATCCGCAAACGCTTTTTTCACCTGCCCCAGAATTTGCGGCTCGCCCAGCACCAGTGAATCCAGCCCGCTGGCGACGCGCATCAGATGGCTGACGGCATCGTTGTCCTGATGCCAGTACAGGCTGTTGCGCAGCTCGTCTTCATTGAGATTGTGGTAGTCGCATAGCCAGCGGATCAGCACTTCGTGCAGGTTGTCCTGCTCTTCCACGCTTAAATACAGCTCGGTACGGTTGCACGTCGAGAGCACCACGCCACCCTGCACCATAGGCTGTGCAAGCAGGCTGTCCAGCGCCAGGTCAAGCGTGTCCGGCGAAAACGTCACGCGTTCTCGCAGCGAAACCGGAGCCGTTTTGTGGTTGATGCCGAGTGCTAATAGGGTCATGTTGAGCGGGAGTAGTACCAGCGTTAATAAGGTTAGCAGAACGCATCATACAGGATGCGCGAGATCAATAAAAGGGACTGCCCCCTTTCGGAGTAATAGGTTACACAACCCTTTGAGATAATTTGAACGTAGACGGTAGCCCCCTTCGACGCTAGCATTAACAGTTATAACTGCAACGTATCTCAAGGATTTGTCCTCATTATGACCCGACTGATTCGCCTGCTGCCGCTGGCAGCACTGGTTCTGACCGCGTGTTCCGTCACCCAACCAAAAGGCCCGGGCAAAAGCCCTGATTCACCGCAGTGGCGTCAGCACCAGCAGGACGTCCGTAATTTGAACCAGTACCAGACCCGCGGCGCTTTCGCTTATCTCTCTGACGAACAAAAGGTTTATGCCCGCTTCTTCTGGCAGCAGACGGGGCAGGACAACTACCGCCTGCTGCTGCTGAACCCGCTGGGCAGCACCGAACTGGAGCTTATCGCCAAACCGGGCGAAGCGCAGATCACCGATAACAAAGGCCAGCACTATACCGCGACCGATGCCGAAGAGATGATTGGCAAGCTGACCGGGATGCCAATCCCGCTCAACAGCCTGCGCCAGTGGATCCTTGGCCTGCCGGGTGAGGCAACTGACTACACCCTTGACGACCAGTACCGCCTGAGCCAGGTGAACTACACCCAGAACGGCAAAACCTGGAAAGTGGTGTACAGCGCCTATGACAGCAAGAGTAAACCGTCGCTGCCATCAAACATGGAGCTGACCCAGGGCAGCCAGCGTATCAAGCTGAAAATGGACAACTGGATCGTTAAATGATGACCCACTGGCCCTCTCCGGCAAAGCTGAACCTGTTTTTATACATTACCGGCCAGCGTGCTGACGGGTACCACACCCTGCAGACGCTGTTTCAGTTTATTGACTATGGCGACACGATCTCTATTGAACTGCGCCAGGACGGGCAGATTTGCCTGCTAACGCCGGTCGAAGGCGTGGCGCATGAGGACAACCTGATCGTTCGCGCCGCGCGTCTGCTGATGAAAGCCGCGGCGGAATCGGGCCGTCTGCCCGCGGGAAGCGGTGCGGATATTCGTATCGAGAAACGCCTGCCGATGGGCGGCGGTCTGGGCGGTGGATCATCCAACGCCGCCACCGTGCTGGTTGCGCTGAACCACCTCTGGGGCTGCAGGCTGTCGAAGGACGAACTGGCAGCCCTGGGCCTGACGCTGGGGGCGGATGTCCCGGTGTTTGTGCGCGGTCATGCGGCCTTTGCTGAAGGCGTGGGTGAGATTCTCTCCCCGGCTGAACCGCCGGAGAAGTGGTATCTGGTTGCCCACCCTGGCGTGAGTATTCCGACCCCGGTCATCTTTAAAGATCCTGACCTGAAAAGGAATACCCCGGTTCGGTCAATAGAAACGTTATTAAATTGTGAATTCAGCAACGATTGCGAGGATATCGCAAGAAAACGTTTTCGCGAGGTTGATGCGGTGCTTTCCTGGCTGTTAGAATACGCGCCGTCGCGCCTGACTGGTACAGGGGCCTGTGTCTTTGCTGAATTTGACACCGAATCCGCCGCTCGTCAGGTGCTTGAGCAAGCGCCGGTTTGGCTGCATGGTTTTGTAGCACGTGGGATGAACACCTCCCCCCTACAGCAGACCATTCTGGCGCAGACTGAGTTTCGGTGACAACGTCACCCTGTTCCAGACGTTGCATCGCGCTCTTTAATACACCGCCTGGATAGCCTTCGCCTGGCCCGCACAGTTTGCGGCGAACGCTATCCACCACTGGACGCATGCCTGAGGTTCTTCTCGTGCCTGATATGAAGCTTTTTGCTGGTAACGCCACCCCGGAACTAGCACAACGTATTGCCAACCGCCTGTACACTTCCCTCGGCGACGCCGCCGTAGGTCGCTTTAGCGACGGCGAAGTCAGCGTACAAATTAACGAAAATGTACGCGGTGGTGATATTTTCATCATCCAGTCCACCTGTGCTCCAACGAACGACAACCTGATGGAACTGGTTGTTATGGTCGACGCCCTGCGTCGCGCTTCCGCAGGCCGTATCACTGCTGTAATCCCTTACTTCGGCTATGCCCGTCAGGACCGTCGCGTCCGTTCCGCGCGTGTGCCAATTACCGCTAAAGTTGTCGCTGATTTCCTGTCCAGCGTCGGCGTTGACCGCGTACTGACCGTTGACCTGCACGCAGAGCAGATCCAGGGCTTCTTCGACGTTCCGGTTGATAACGTATTCGGCAGCCCAATTCTGCTGGAAGACATGCTGCAGCTGAACCTGGATAACCCAATCGTGGTTTCTCCGGACATCGGCGGCGTGGTACGTGCCCGTGCTATCGCTAAGCTGCTGAACGATACCGACATGGCTATCATCGACAAACGCCGTCCGCGCGCAAACGTTTCTCAGGTGATGCACATCATCGGTGACGTTGCTGGCCGTGACTGCGTGCTGGTTGACGACATGATCGATACCGGCGGTACGCTGTGTAAAGCAGCTGAAGCGCTGAAAGAGCGTGGTGCCAAGCGCGTGTTCGCTTACGCGACTCACCCGATCTTCTCCGGTAATGCGGTAAACAACCTGCGCAACTCCGTCATTGACGAAGTGGTGGTATGCGATACCATCCCACTGAGCGACGAGATCAAAGCACTGCCAAACGTGCGTACGTTGACCCTGTCCGGGATGCTGGCCGAAGCGATTCGTCGTATCAGCAACGAAGAATCCATCTCAGCAATGTTCGAACACTAATCGAACACGGCCGAAAAACCCGCTGCGGCGGGTTTTTTTGTCTCCGGGTTTTATTTGTATGATTAATGCCTCCTTCACCTGCCATTCATATGACAGATGATGCGCATACGGATGATAGATAATTGTGAAAAACGTAGCCTCCTCACATGTTCTGCCCTTTCGCGCCCTCATCGACGCCTGCTGGAAAGAGAAGTACACCTCGTCACGCTTTGTCCGTGACCTGATTGCCGGGATCACCGTCGGCATTATCGCCATCCCGCTGGCGATGGCGCTGGCGATTGGCAGCGGCGTTGCGCCGCAGTACGGTCTGTACACCTCGGCCGTTGCCGGGATCGTCATTGCCCTGACGGGCGGTTCGCGCTTTAGCGTCTCCGGCCCGACCGCCGCCTTCGTGGTGATCCTCTACCCGGTTTCGCAGCAGTTTGGTCTGGCAGGCCTGCTGGTCGCCACCCTGATGTCCGGCGTATTTTTGATTTTGTTTGGTCTGGCCCGCTTTGGTCGCCTGATTGAATATATTCCCCTTTCCGTGACGCTGGGGTTCACCTCGGGGATTGGTATTACCATCGGAACCATGCAGATCAAGGATTTCCTCGGCCTGCAGATGCCCCACGTACCGGAGCACTACCTGCAAAAAGTGGGGGCGCTGTTTATGGCGCTGCCGACGGCCAACCTGGGCGACGCCGCCATCGGGATTGTGACGCTGGGCACGCTGATTGTCTGGCCTCGCCTCGGTATTCGTCTGCCGGGCCATCTGCCCGCGCTGCTGCTGGGCTGCGCGGTGATGGCGATCGTCAATATGCTCGGTGGTCACGTCGCGACTATCGGCTCGCAGTTCCACTATGTTCTGGCGGACGGTTCACAGGGTAGCGGCATTCCGCAACTGCTACCGCAGCTGGTGCTGCCGTGGGACATGCCCGGCTCCAGCTTTACCCTAAGCTGGGATTCCCTGCGAGCCCTGCTTCCCGCCGCGTTCTCTATGGCAATGCTGGGGGCGATTGAATCCCTGCTCTGCGCCGTCGTTCTGGACGGCATGACCGGCACCAAACACAAAGCCAACAGCGAGCTGGTCGGTCAGGGATTAGGCAACCTCGTCGCGCCGTTCTTCGGCGGTATTACCGCAACGGCAGCCATCGCCCGCTCTGCGGCCAACGTGCGCGCGGGGGCAACCTCACCGCTTTCGGCGGTTATCCACTCCGTGCTGGTGATCCTCGCCCTGCTGATCCTCGCCCCGCTGCTCTCCTGGCTACCGCTTTCCGCCATGGCCGCCCTGCTGCTGATGGTGGCCTGGAACATGAGTGAGGCGCACAAGGTGGTGAACCTGCTGCGTCGCGCGCCGAAAGACGACATCATCGTGATGCTGATCTGCATGTCGCTGACCGTGCTGTTCGATATGGTTATCGCCATCAGCGTCGGGATCGTGCTGGCTTCTCTGCTGTTTATGCGCCGCATTGCGCAGATGACGCGCCTTTCCCTGGTTAACGTCGAGGTGCCTGACGATGTGCTGGTGCTGCGCGTGATTGGCCCGCTGTTTTTCGCTGCGGCGGAAGGATTGTTCAGCGATCTGGAGTCCCGCATCGCGGGCAAACGGGTTGTGGTGCTGAAATGGGATGCCGTACCGGTGCTGGATGCAGGCGGCCTGGATGCCTTCCAGCGCTTTGTGGCACGTCTGCCGGAAGGCTGTGAGCTGCGGGTGAGTAACCTGGAGTTTCAGCCGCTGCGCACCATGGCGCGCGCGGGCGTGCAGCCTATCCCTGGCCGACTCTCCTTCTACCCTAACCGTGAAGCCGCGTTAGCGGATCTGTGAGTGACCTGATGCAGAGAAACGTCTCTGCATCATCACCCCGATCGCCTGCTGGAGCCATGCAAGCACGGCAGGCGTCATCCAGGTTCCCTTCATCAGATGCGGCTCCTGCTGCATGGCCGTGCGAAACTTTTGCTGAGTCTCCGGGCTGGTGCCCGCGTAAGACTGGAACAATGTCAGCCAGTTTTCAGCCAGCTTTTGCGCATCGTCAGAGGCGGGGTCGGTATTTTCCCGCTGCGCCTGATGCAGTTTTGCCACCAGCGGCGGCCACTCCATCATGCGGTCAAAGTAATGTGCCCGGGTAAAGGCTATCTCTTCGGCAGTGAGATACTTCTCCCATATGTTGAGCTTTGATTCCGCAAACGCGCGCGTGATGTAATCCGTCATCTCCGGCGTGATGCCGGTCTGCGCCTGCATCTGCGGTTCAACGCTGTGCATCTCGTTCAGCCGGGTGAGAAACTCCGGCTTGCCCGCCGTGTCCTGCTCCAGGCGTTCCATCCAGCGCGTCGCCAGATCCATCGCCCGCGCGTCAGTCGCGGGTATATGTTGCTGCAGAAGCGTCTTAGCCTCTGCAACCAGCCCTGACCAGATAGCCGCCAGCGCATCCTTCTGCACCGCAAACGGCAGCTGCTGTAACTCTTCTTTGCTAAACCAGCGATCGTACATATTCATTAACTCCAGAGTCTGTAGCCAGGATTCCAGATCCGGCGTCGCATCGTCGAGAAGCCCGGTCCGCAGCTCCACCAGCCGGTCGCGCAGCGTATGTATGCTGCGCAGCTGTTTATCCAGCAGCGTGATTTGCGCATCGAGTAGCTCGGTTAACGACAGCGACTCCTGTTCCAGGAAATCCCTGATTTCAGCAAGTTCCAGCCCCGCTTTTGCCAGCGCCTGGATCATGTGCAGACGCTGGACATCCGCCAGGTTGTATAGCCGGTAACCTGCCGCGCTTCTGGCAGAAGGCAGCAACAACCCTGTTTGCTCATAGTGGTGCAATGTCCGCACGGTGATCCCGGCGCGTTTCGCCAGCTCACCCACCTGAATCAACATAACTGCTCCTTTTTCTTTGCCAGTGGCGCAACTCTGGAGCCTTACGTTACGTGAGGGTCAACCCTTGATGCAAAAAAAAACGACTCCCGCGGGAGCCGTTTCGGCGTTCTTTATCAGGCACTAGCTGTGCTTATGCTGATCGCGACGACAGCGTTTGTCGTAGTGGCGCACCCACCAGTATTTATCGCAGACTTCCTCATGCCCGCTCACGCGCGCCCCGGCCAGCCACAATACCGCACCAACGAAGATGCTCAATATCGCGCCGTGCGCGAAGTACTGCGGGAGGTCAATCTGAGGTAACTGATTTAAAATGGAATAACCCACGCCGGCTACCATCACGAACAGCCCCAATCCCATCAGTACGTTACCGAGTAACGAAGCGTTTTTGCGTTTCATGTGTCACCTCCGGAACTTTGGGTTGTCAGGGGAAAAGCCCCTAATCCTTGTGTGTAAAGTATAGACAACGCCCCTTTTATGAGTTGCGTGAATGATCACAATTACAGATAAGTCCCAAACAAAAGTTTACAAATAAGGCTTTGAACAGCTTGAAATTCTAATTGTTCAAATCAGAAATTATTCGTATTTCGTCGAGAAGATCGCAGAATTTTGTCAAGCGGCGCGCCAGACAGTAAACTACGCGCCAGATCTGGAACCCATTAGGAATTGAATCGTGACGATTAAACTGATTGTCGGCCTCGCCAACCCGGGCGCAGAATATGCGGCCACCCGCCACAACGCCGGGGCATGGTACGTCGATCTGCTGGCCGAACGGTTACGTGCTCCCCTGCGTGAAGAACCTAAATTCTTCGGGTATACCTCACGTATCAACCTTGCTGGCGCGGACGTTCGCTTACTGGTGCCTACCACCTTTATGAATCTGAGCGGTAAAGCCGTGGCGGCGATGGCAACGTTTTATCGCATCAATCCGGATGAAATTCTGGTCGCCCACGATGAGCTGGATCTTCCCCCTGGTGTGGCAAAATTCAAGCTGGGCGGCGGGCACGGCGGCCACAACGGCCTTAAAGACATCATCAGCAAGCTGGGCAATAACCCGAATTTCCACCGTTTGCGCGTGGGAATCGGCCATCCGGGCGATAAAAACAAAGTTGTCGGTTTCGTGCTCGGTAAGCCACCGGTTTCTGAGCAGAAACTGATTGACGAGGCGGTAGACGAGGCGGCACGCTGCACTGAAATCTGGCTGAAAGATGGGTTAACCAAAGCGACAAACCGCTTACACGCTTTCAAAGCGCAATAATCCGCCTGATACGGCTTTTTTACCGCGCGTCATGCGGGTTACGTGTATAATAGGCGTAGTTATTTACTTTTCATCAGTCGGTTATCGTTAACGGATTGATTATCAAGATATTAAGGTGATTTAGAAATGGGATTCAAATGCGGTATCGTCGGTCTGCCAAACGTGGGCAAATCCACCCTGTTTAACGCGCTTACCAAAGCGGGTATCGAAGCGGCGAACTTCCCGTTCTGTACCATCGAACCTAACACCGGCGTTGTGCCAATGCCGGACCCGCGTCTGGACCAGCTCGCGGAAATCGTGAAGCCGCAGCGCATTCTGCCAACCACCATGGAATTCGTGGACATCGCGGGCCTGGTAAAAGGCGCATCCAAAGGTGAAGGCCTGGGTAACCAGTTCCTGACCAACATTCGTGAAACAGAAGCGATCGGCCACGTTGTGCGCTGCTTCGAGAACGACAACATCATCCACGTTAACAACAAAGTGGATCCGGCTGACGACATCGACGTTATCAACACCGAGCTGGCGCTCTCTGACCTCGACACCTGCGAACGCGCGATTCACCGCGTGCAGAAGAAAGCCAAAGGCGGCGACAAGGACGCGAAAGCGGAACTGGCTGCGCTGGAAAAATGTCTGCCGCAGCTGGAAAACGCGGGCATGCTGCGCGCGCTGAAAAACCTGACTGAAGAAGACAAGGCGGCGATTAAATACCTGAGCTTCCTGACCCTGAAGCCAACCATGTACATCGCCAACGTTAACGAAGACGGTTTCGAGAACAACCCGTACCTGGACAAAGTGCGTGAAATCGCAGCGGCTGAAGGTTCTGTGGTTGTGGCGGTTTGCGCTGCCGTTGAATCCGACATCGCCGAGCTGGACGACGCTGACCGTGAAGAGTTCATGGCCGAGCTGGGTCTGGAAGAGCCGGGCCTGAACCGCGTAATTCGCGCAGGCTATGAGCTGCTGAACCTGCAGACCTACTTCACCGCTGGCGTGAAAGAAGTGCGTGCGTGGACGATTCCTGTAGGTGCGACTGCACCTCAGGCGGCTGGTAAGATCCATACCGACTTCGAGAAAGGCTTTATTCGTGCGCAGACTATCGCGTTTGAAGACTTCATCACCTACAAGGGTGAGCAAGGCGCGAAAGAAGCAGGCAAGATGCGTGCGGAAGGGAAAGATTATATCGTTAAAGATGGCGATGTGATGAACTTCCTGTTTAACGTTTGATTTGTTTTGAATGAAAAAAATCCACGCTTTGGCGTGGATTTTTTTGCGCGTGATCTATCAATAGATAACTAGTTTACCCGCTGGCCAAGTACCTGACCATCCACAGGGCATATGCCCAGCTTCATAAACATTAATTAATCCGTCAAAAAAGAATGGCTCTTGAAGAAAATTACTATACGCATCTTCAAGCAAGTAATTCACAAGATCCCATTTTAAGTTCTCAGTCATTGAGCCTTCCTCAGACTCCGGGAAGGTTATTTTTGGGATAATATCATTCTCCACAACATTCTTAGCTTCTTTGACCAAGGAGTTCCAGTATTGATATTTGTTAGTGTGTTTTTTTGCGAGATAACCCGTTATTTCATTACCAGCCTCCAAGGTGGTATTTTCCCATTCATCGCTATTCAAGCCTTTTATACATAAGCTAAAGGACTGAGCCTGGATAACCCCGGGGAGTGTTGTCGCCACACCAAGATTAACAAACCAATTAATTTTATTTAACCTGTCTATTGCTAACTGGGATATTTTCATGTTTTAACCTGATTTATTCTTCCTGGGATCCTAGGTACGTTCATGCCACCAAGCGCGCCATGCTGTATTCTATTTTGAATACTATACCTGACAGCTTCTTTAACCTGATTTGCTGGTAATCCTGCAGCCTCCAGTGAATGCTTCAACGCCTGAGTATATTGGAGATTGGAAGGCATTTCTCGGTATGAAGCTCCACCTTTTCTAAATTGATTCCAAAACTGTTCTAAAGATTTATGAGCTTCATAGTGCGGAGTACCTGGTTGAGTAAACGCATTACCTTCTAATTTGATCGCTGCTCCACTATTAGTAGGAATAATGTCTCGGAATGCAGCATCCTGATTTAAGTGATGTGATTGGCCAGGGCGTAAGTCATTTTTTAGACTACCATGAGGTCCTAAAATCGGACCATCTTCAGTAGACTTGCATTTCAACCCCCACGGATCCACCCACCCCAGCGCATTCGGCGCATACTGGTAAAGGTTTATCCCCCCCGCCAGCCCTATCGGGTCCTGCTGCGTAAACCGCCCGCAGTCCGGGTCGTAATACCGGAACAGATTGTAGTGCAGCCCTGTCTCACGGTCCAGGTATTGCCCCTGCATGCGCAGGTTCTGAGAATATCCTGATAACTGCGTCTCGCTTTCCCGCAGCAGCTTGCCCCAGGCGCTGTTTACCCCTTCCCAGCGCACCCGCCCTTCACTATCCGTCATCCGCTCCGGCGTGCCGTTGGGCTGGCAGTGGAACCAGAAGATCTCCGGAGCATCCACGCCATCAATACGCGCCAGCGGATCGTAGCTGTCCTGATCGCTGTAGACGTAGGTCAGCGGCACATCCCCGTGCACCTCCTGCAGCAGACGGAACCCTTCCCAGACAAACCGGGTTGTGACCGGCTTGCCGGTTGGCTGTCCGCCCAGTATCTGGCGTCGCGTTTTGCTGATGCGGCGACCAAGCGGATCGTAGCGGAAGCTGACCTGCGTCTGCGGCCTGTTGCGGTCCCGCGGCTGGCTGATGACTTCCGTCAGGCGATGCTCGCCGTCGTAGCGGTAGTGCCAGCGGGTCTGGCCGTTATCCTTCTCCACGGTGCGGCCGTGAATGTCATACCGCCAGCGAATGCCGTTCAGCTGCGTCAGGCGGTTGTGCGTGACCTTCTCAGCAGCGCCTTCGAGCGGGTTACCGGCCGCATCCCAGCGCCACTGCTCCTGGCCGGGCTGCGTCCCGTCCTGAACGAGCGACGCCCGGCGCTGTCGTACTGCCAGCGGTACCAGCTGAACGGGTTATCGTCTCGCTCTTCCCGCACGAGGTTATTGCGGTAATTGTAATCCCAGCGGCGGGACCAGCGGCGCGGCGACGGGCGCTGGGTATTGCCGGTAAAGACGTCCCGTCGATAGAGATTACATAGTTAAAGATGGCGACGTGATGAACGTCTTATTTAACGTTTGATTTGTTTTGAATGAAAAAAAATCCACGCTTTGGCATGGATTTTTTTCAATATGGGGGACTCATTGCGCCCCCCGAATACTACTTATAGTTGAATTGGTTTGTAATTTATAATTTTATCCGCAATTTCTTCTGCGCTAAGTTCTTCATAATAAATATAATTAGCTGCCTGAGGATCTGCGACACTTCTACAAAGGAGGTCGATGTCATTATCAGCTTCTTCTTCCATCCCTTCGCTGCGTTGGATTTTCCTTATTAGCTCGATAAGCTCTTGTCTTTGCATATTACCCCTCAAAAATGATAAGCACGATCTAGAATGTCAAGGTGATATCTTGGTGTAACGATTACTAGATTATCAACATCATAGACACCGCTTCCATGTTGGATAGGGGTTCTATGGTGTAGGACATAAGATCTATTTTTCCCGTTCCACTGTGTATCATGTGCTATTGGAGCTTTTCCGCCCCGCATTCTGGTAACGTTTGATGTACTAAATTGCTTCGATAGATGCGGGTCGAGAGACACCTCTTTCCAGAAATTCTCTCTAAAATCATCAAAGGATTTAAATTCCCGACCTCGTAATTTATCAGCAACAGATGATGGGAATAAACCTGCATTACCATGCGATCCCTTCAACCACTTGCCTTTTATTTTACTACCTTTTCCTGATGCAACTCCTGCCTCGCATCTATTAAGACCCCACGGATCCACCCACCCCAGCGCATTCGGCGCATACTGGTAAAGGTTTATCCCCCCCGCCAGCCCTATCGGGTCCTGCTGCGTAAACCGCCCGCAGTCCGGGTCGTAATA